>NZ_JAIUGT010000010.1:0-278680 GCF_020164675.1 Mesorhizobium sp. ESP-6-2 | reverse complement strand
CTACTTCGCCTTCGCCTCGATGGTCATCGCCGTTCCAACCGGCGTGAAGGTGTTTTCGTGGCTGGCGACCATGTGGGGAGGATCGATAGAGTTCAAGACACCCATGATGTGGGCTCTCGGTTTCGTCCTACTGTTCACCATTGGTGGCGTCACTGGCATCATGGTTGCGAACCCCGGTATCGACCGCGTGTACCACGACACTTATTTCGTGATCGCTCACTTCCACTATGTGCTGTCTTTGGGGGCGGTCTTCGCGATCTTCGCCGGCTTCTACTACTGGTTCCCGAAGATGACCGGCTATATGTACAGCGAAATGCTCGGCAAGCTGCATTTCTGGCTGATGTTCATCGGCGTCAACCTCGTCTTTTTCCCTCAGCATTTTCTGGGCGTGGCTGGCATGCCGCGACGTTACGCCGACTATCCCGATGCTTTTGCCGGCTGGAATTTCGTCTCGTCGATCGGTTCCTATATCTCAACGGCCGGGCTTGTCGTCTTCTTCATCGCGGTTGCGGAGGCCTTCAGCCGCAGACGCCAGGCTAGCGCCAATCCTTGGGGCGAAGGGGCGACGACGCTGGAATGGCAGCTGCCATCGCCGCCGCCCTTCCATCAATGGGAGAAGCTGCCGCGCATTGCCTAGTGTTCGCTCCGGTTCCGAACCGGCGCCTGTTTCGACATTCTGTCGGGAGAACGTCATGAACGAAACCACAGATCCAAACAACCAGATCCTGCTCGTGGCGATCATAGCGTTTTATTGGGCATTGCTGGGCAGCTGGGGCCAAACTCTGCCGCGCTCAGACAGCGACACGGCCAAGCGGGACGATGCGCCGACAGAGCAGCGAACCGGCAGTATCGACGACATATCCTACGCGGACACACGCTTGGATGCGATCCGAGAGATCGACCCAACTTTCGACCTTGCCGCGTTTCTGACCGGCGCCAAGATGGCTTATGAAGCTATCCTGCGCGCGTATGCCGACAGCGACATCCCAACGTTGAAGCGCCTCGTCGGGCCGGAAGTGCTCGATATCTTCGAACGAGCGATTGCCGGCCGCCGGGATCGGGGGGAGATGCTGCAACTCACCTTCATCGGCACGAAGGAAGCAAAGGTCGTCGACGCTCTTGCGGAGAACAGCACCGCTGAGATTGCCGTTCGCTTCGTTTCCGGCGTGGTCAGTGTTACACGCTCGGCCAACGATGCGATCGTCGCCGGCGATCCCCGGGAGATCGTCGAGGTGATCGATACATGGACGTTTGCCTGTCAAACCCAGTCAAGGAAGCGGAACTGGATGTTGATCGCCACAGAGGGCGAACAACAACAAGCCTGAGTTCTTGCGATAGGGTCCGGCCAGCAGGCTTGTCGCGGCTAACGAGCAGCCAACCCAGCGGGCTAAGTATGCGTTCGAAATCTGTCAGCCGGTGGGGATGCACTCCGCTGTCGGTGCCGGCGATCAGTTCGACATGAGCCGGTTCAGCCGATCAGCTTCAAGTAGCGCGCGGGTAGCGCCGCCGAAGATCCACTCCCTGAACCTGCTGTGGCCGTAGGCGCCCGATATGACCAGATCCGCGTTCATTGCGCCGGCGAGGTCGGCGATCGTTCCGCCATTGGATTTTTCCGGAAACACCTCCGCCCTGGCCTCTACGCCGTGCACGTCCAGGAAGGCGACAAGATCGTCCAGGCCGTTCCAGGTTTCGTCGGTTGCCTCATCATCGATCGTAATGACACGAACTTCCTGTGCCATCTGCAAAAAGGGCATGGCATCTAGAACCGCGCGCCTGACTTCACTCGTGTCCTTCCATCCGACCAGAACCTTGTTGATGCGGAAATCCTCCTGGTTGGTCGATGCCACAAGCACAGGCCGACCGGCCTGCAGGATCAGATTGCCGAGGTCGGTGGAACGATAGGCGTTGCCGAAACTGACACCCTCCGGCGAGGCTGTGACGATGAGATCGGCTAACCGCGCCGATTCAATCAGCAAGCGGGTCGGATTGCCCACGGCCCCACGCCATTGCGTATGAACCGTCGCGCCAGCAATGCTTTCGAACTGCGCATGGAAATCCTCGAGCCGTCGCTTGATGTCCTTGCGCTGGCGCATCATGCTCTCCCCTTCGAAGGCCATTCCACCTTCCATGGCAACCGGCGGCGCGACGTCGGCCGCCGACAGAGCTATCAGGCGCGCGTCGAAGCGCTGGGCGAGATCGACTCCGAGCTTGACGACAGGTTCAACCATCCCGTCGATGTCGAGGTTGAGAACGATCGATCTGTATTCCATATCGGCTTTCCTTCCGTTGGCTGAAGACGATGCCGGCTCGGCGAGCGGGAACGTCGACAGGTCCCGTCGCGAGACCTGGTTCGCAATGCGGCAATGGCCGGAGGCCTACCTCGTGCGTTCCTGTAAACTCGATAAAGACGATCGTTGCGGTGAAGCGTACGCTGGCCGGCGCGATCGTCAGGTCCCCGCCTACTCGAACATAATCCGAGCGGTGCCCTTTTGGCGATCAAGGCTCTGCGAACTTCCTGAACCCGTTCAGCCTGTTGCTTGGTATAGGGGCCCATCGGCCGCGTCTTTTCATTGCCGCGACGGACCTGGCAGTACCAACGGCCGCTCTCGGAGAAGATTTCGACCGACGTCGGCATCTGATGGGACTCTTGTCCGGCAACCTCCTTTGCGAACTCGACGATCTTTGAATGATGCTGAGTGGGCGCAATGATTTGCAAATCCCTGGCAACGTTCTGTTGCAATGCGGACATAGATCGATCTCCTTTCAGTCACGGCGGCATGTTCGGCTGCGTCATTCTCGATGCGCTCCCACCCGTGCTCGCGAGCGCGTTCTAGCTTGCCGTCTGGCGCTCCATTTCCAACTCGGCCTGCAGACTTTCCAGGTCGCGGAAGATCGAGGCGACAGCGAGCGTGCGCCCCTCCCGTTTGAATCGGAGCAGGCAATCCCTGGCCGCGACGGCTCCATCGACCGAGATCTCATCCCACCGCTCGGCATGGCCGACATAGTTGATGGGCACATCGTAATGCTGGCTCCAGAAGAACGGCACCGCCGCGAACTTCTCGCGATGGCCAAGCATGTTGAGTGCGGCGGTGCGACCTTGTCTCTCCGCAACCACCCAATGTTCTACCCGAATATTCTCGCCACTATGGAGGATCGGGCCATCCGGCAATGTCGCCGGCCGCGAAAATTTCGGGCGCGCTTGTTTCCAAAAACGCGTTCACCGCGACGCCGCGATCGAGTTTGAGTCCGGCTCTTTCGGCGAGCCCGGTACGTGGCCTGACGCCGACGCCGGCCACGACGAAATCCGCCGCCAACGTGCCGCCGCTGCTGAGCTTCATCTTGCCGCCGTCGATGCTGGCCGCGGTCGCCTCGAGATGGAAGACAACACCCTTCTCCTCATGGAGGGCGCGGATAAAATCTCCCATCTGCGGACCCAGCACCCGCTCCATAGGCCGTCTGTCCGGCGCTACGACGTGGACGTCGATGCCGCGCGAGCGCAGCGCCGCCGCAACCTCCAGGCCGATGAAACTGGCGCCGAGCACGACGCAGCGTCGCGCATTCGCGGCCAGCTCGATAATCGCCTTGCAGTCCGCGAGAGAGCGCAGCGTGTGGAAGGGTGACTGCTCGGCTCCGGGGATAGCAAGCCGAATTGGTTCGGCCCCCGTGGCCAGCAGCAGCCTTTCGTAGGTAATCCTGCCGCCCTCCGCGAGGACAACCTCGCGTGAATGCAGGTCGATGCGATCGGCCTTCGTATCGAGACGCAGGTCGATGTTGTTTTTCGAATAGAACTTCTCGCCGCGCAGTGGAATCCAATCCTCCGGCGCCTTTCCGGCGAGATAGTCCTTGGAGAGATTCGGCCTGTCGACGGGCGGCGCCTGGTCATCGATGATCATGACGATGCTGCCCTGGTATTGCTCGCGCCGCAGTGTCTCGGCGGCGGCGAAACCGGCCGCGCCACCGCCGACGATGACAACCTTGTCCGAAGCCGCATTGCCTTCTCGCAGCTTGGCTGCCGTTCGTTTGCGCTTCCCGCTGTTCCACCGACCAGCAGGCGAGCGGGGTAAAGGCGGGCGCGCGCAAGGCCTCGCCCGTCCGCAGATCGAAGCATGCGTGATGCCAGGGACACCGGACGGTGTCTCCCACCAGAAGACCTTCAACGAGCGGACCGCCGTAATGCGTGCATGTCGCCGCGGTGGCGAAGATTTCGGCTACTCGGCGCACCAGCAACACCTGCTCGTCGCCGCAATGACCGACAAGCTTTCCGCCCTCGGGAAGGTCGGACACCGCGACGCCCCGAGCCAGATCAGGTCCAGCTAATTTGGTATGTCCTTCAACCATCTTCCTCTCCCTTAGCGATCCTGTGTAAAATCGCTTGCTATGGCCGAGAAGCAGGAATCTCGCGGGCATCACAGTCTGGAAAGGGCTGATTTGCCCACTTGGATGTGGACTTGCGCAGCTCTTGTGCGTCAGTTTCCCGCCATCTCTGGTATCATGCAAACGAATTTAATCTGCAATTGTGTGCAATTTTTATGCGGGATCATCGACCCAATGCTGGCGGTCACAGGATCGCTTGCCCTGTCTTACGCCAATCGGCAAGAAAGGACTCGAGACCCTTGTCGGTGAGCGGGTGCTTGGCAAGATTTCTAAGCACTGCCGGTGGCACGGTTGCGATATCGGCGCCTGCCATCGCCGCCTGCTTGACATGAAGAGGCGTGCGAATTGAAGACGCCAGGATTTCCGTCGTGAAGGATTTGTCATTGTCGTAGATCGCGCGGATTTCCCGGACCACTTCCATGCCGTCCAGCCCGAGATCGTCAAGCCTGCCGACAAACGGCGAAATGAAGGATGCGCCCGCCTTGGCTGCGAGCAATGCCTGGTTGGCCGAAAAGCACAGTGTGACATTGACCCTGTGTCCGAGCCGACTGAGGGCCCGGCAGGCCCTGAATCCCTCCCAGGTGGAGGGGACCTTGACGGCCACATTGGCCGCAATGCCGGCCAAACGCTCTCCCTCGGCGATCATGCCGTCGAAGTCGGGCGCAGTGACTTCCGCTGAAACCGGACCCTCGACAGTCTGGCAAATTTCCTTGATCACGTCCCCGAACGGGCGACCGGTCTTCGAGATAAGCGATGGGTTCGTAGTTACCCCGTCAACAAAGCCAGCCGCAGCAAGCTCACGAATTTCAGATATGTCGGCGGTATCGACAAAGAATTTCATTGTGTTTCTCCTCGATGTGAAAGTGCCCTTCGGTGCTTTGATGAGGCATCCCCAGTTTGGTTCCAGAAAGGTGAGTTTGGTCTCGCTGCCGTGATCGCACGCAAAATGTCTTCGAAGGGCATAGCAGCCGCGCGGCGTCTCTACCGATGTCCCAGCAAAATCTCTCGCAGGACGACGGCATCGTTGTGGGCCTCGTCGTGAGCCGAATAGACGAGCGTGACGGGGCCCTGCCGTATCAGGTCGCGCAGACGGTCGAGCTCGGGGCGGTGCGCATGGATTTCCGCCGCATATCGCCGACGGAATTCCTCCCAGCGGCCGGGATCGTGTCCGAACCATTTCCGAAGCTCGGTGCTTGGCGCGAGTTCTTTAATCCAGCAGTCGATGCCGGCGTCGGTCTTCTTGACCCCGCGAGGCCAAAGCCGGTCAATCAGCACCCTGGTGCCATCGTCGGCAGCAGACCTCTCATAGGCCCGCTTCAGTTTTACTCTCTCGCCGAAGACTTTTCCGCTCATCCGTCCGTCTCCTTTTCGTTGACGGCATCGAGAAGCCCTGAGAACTCCTTTCGAAGGCTCTTCTCGTCGGCTTGATCGGATACGATCACGAAGATGCTGCCGCGATATCGCTCGATCCAGTGATGGCCAGTTCCATGGCTTCGCAGGTGGTCACCGATATGATGAACCGTGGAATACCCCAGACCCTGATGCAGGAGGAATTTCATAAGGTTGTGCTTGCTTGCAAGCCGGGACAGGTCGCTCCTGATTCAGGGGGAGACCTTTTGTCCTTGAGCGTTGAACTGTTTCAGGTAGGCGATCACATCGGCGATCTCCTGGTCCTTGCTGAGACCGGCGAATGTCATCTTTGTGCCTGGCACCAACTTGCGCGGCGCGTGCAAATATGTGGTCAGCGTCGGTTCATCCCAGGTCAGGCCCGAATCCTTGTTCGCGGCGGAATAGTTGTAATCCGGGTAAGTGCCTGCCGCACGGCCGACGACGCCATTCAATACGGGCCCTACTCCGTTCTTGGCATCAGGGCCGACCTGGTGGCAGGCCATGCATCTCTTGAAGACGACGGCGCCGGCTTCAGCATTACCAGGAGATGTGTCCTGCGCATGGGCCGAACCGACTGCGGTGAGAAGCGCGGTCGCTAATCCAAGCATGGTCGATTTCATGTTTGCCACTTTCAATGAGTTACGGGTTGGTTCCAGTCGAACCGGCACCCGGCAATATGAGGTTCGAAACACACCCAGCCTGCCGGACCCGAACCGCGGATCCGGGTCCGGCAGACGTTGCCTCAGGAGGGAACCAACGGGCCTGGGCTCTTCAGATACTGGTTCTTGATCGCGTCCACCGCCCAGTAGGCAAGAGCGCCTACCGGCCCGGTCGGATTCTTCCCGGCGTTTTGCGGAAACACGCAAGCGCCGGTGACGAATACATTCGGTACATCCCAGACCTGAAGATATTTGTTCAGAACGCTGGTGCTCGGATCGGCCCCGAAGACCGCCCCGCCTGTGTTGTGCGTGCTCTGATAAGGCACGATCGAATAAGGCACGGGGGGGATGCTCCGATCGACCCTGGTCGCTCCCATCTCATTGGCGATTTTCACGCAGATGTCGGCCTGACCGTTCATCTGCTTTATCTCGTTGTCCTGGAAATCGAACGTCATCCTCATCAGCGGACGTCCAAAGACGTCGGTATAGGTCGGATCGAGGCTCAGGTAGTTCTGTCGGTAGGCCATCACGGCGCCTTGATTGCCAACGCTGGCTGCGTGGTCATAGTTGTCGACCACTGCTTTCTTCCAGTCCGAGCCCCAGCGCGGCGTGCCGTGGGGTGTCGGATGTGACTGGATAGGCCGGGCGCCCGAGTTGCTGCAGCTGATACCGCCGCCGCCGATGTAACCGGCCTTCACGAAATCGTAGTTGTCGCCGTTGAAATCATCCATGCAGGTGCCGAGCGCACCGGCGCCCATGTAGCGGTTCAGGATGGTTTTCTTGTCGAAGAAGGCGGTGGCCCCGCCACCGCACTGATAGGCATAGTTGCGGCCGACCACGCCCTTCCCCGTTGTCGGATTATAGGGCACGCCGACGCCGGACTGCAGCAACAGATTGACATTGCCGAGCGCGTAAGCCGACAGGATGATGAGATCGGCAGGCTGTTCGAATTCGCGCCCGCGTGCGTCGAGATAGGAGACGCTGACCGCCTTCTTGCGGGTCGAGTCGAGATTGACCTTCAGCACGATCGAATTTGTGCGCAGTTCGAAATTCGGGTTCTTCAGCGCCAGCGGAATGACGGTGAAATGCGGACTCGCCTTGGCGTTGGCCTCGCAACCGAAGCGCTCGCAGAAGCCACAATAGTGGCATTGGCCGAAGGCTACGCCATCGGGATTGACGTAGTCGCGCGACGCGTTGGACGAGGGATTGGGGAAAGGATGGTAGCCAAGATCACGGGCCGCCTTCTCGAACATCACCATGCTCTGCGCGGCAATCATTGGCGGATTGGGGTACTCTTCCTTTCGCGACCCCTCGAAGATGTTGCCGCCGTCGATTTTCCGGCCGTTGAGATTGCCGGCCTTGCCGGAGGTGCCGCAGGTTTTTTCGAACTTGTCGTAATAGGGTTCGAGATCGTCGTAGGTGATCGGCCAGTCCTGAAGGTGCATGTCCGAAGGGATGATCTTTTCGCCGTACTTGTCGACGGTACGGGTGCGCGCTTGGTGATCCCATTCGAGCCAGCGCCAGGTCACGCCGTTCCAGTGCACCCCGGCGCCGCCGACGCCCTGGCCGGGCAGGAACGAGCCGAGTTGGCGCATCGGCAGCGCGGTTTGCGATTCACCATTGCGGAATGTGATGGTCTCCCGCCGCACGTTCTGCATGAGGTCGTAGCGGGCGGCGTAGCGCAGCTCGTCATGGATTTCAGGATCGATGAAGTCCGGATTGGTGTCACGCGGGCCTCCCCGCTCGAGGGCGACGATCTTCAGCTTGGTGGATGCAAGCTCCTTGGCAATGATGCCTCCAGTCCACCCAAGACCGACAATCAGGACATCGACCGCGTTCAGTTTGGTGGCCATGTCAAAATCTCCTTCTTCTTCCGGCGATCAAATGAGGTCCTGGATGCCCTTCGGTTCAGCCTGGTAGGGCTTGTTCCGAAACGGCTCGATCTTGTCCGCGTACATGGCATCCGCGCCAGGGAAGCCGATCATCTTCCAGGTCGCCGCGTCCTTGTTTCCGCCATACATCGGGTCCGCGAAATAACCCTCGATCGTGAGCTGCAGCAGGAGCCCGAAAAATGTCGCCGTCGGGACCGTCGGAAGCTCGATCTTCTTGCTCTCGAGGTCGGCCATGACCTCGGCACGATCTTTTGCCGACAAGCCCTCGAAGGTGCTCTTGTGGTTTTTCTGCACGAAGGCGCTGACGTCCGCGATGCCGGCCCGGAGCAGTTCCGACGGTGTCATCGGCAATTGATAGCCTTGCTCTGGCGTACCTTCGCCAAACGGCCCTTCCAGATACAGCCGGTCGCCCTTGCCGTATCCGCTGGCCATCTGCCGGTCGATGTAGGTCGCAACGCCGATTTCCTTGGCGCCGGGACCGGTTGAATCGTTTGGGATGAGCGTGTCGACCGCCGCTTCGATGAAGGCGGATTCGTTCACATTGAAGAATTCGTAGCCGCCGGCTCGAGCATGAGGTTCGGCGGCGTGATGATGCTTCGTGTCCGTGCCGGCAGCTGCCATGATATCATCCGCCGAAGCGGTTCCGCCAAACGGCATGGTGCCCGCCGCCGCGCCGGCCGCGCCGAACAGTTTTAGAAAGTCACGACGTCCGACATCGCCTTGGCCGTTCTTTTCTCTCGTCGACATGATCGCTCCTATGACACCGCGGGCAAACGAAGGGTGAGGATGGAGAGACCTACTCCCGCCCCATCCCGGCGCTGCGCCGCTTTCAGCGCTCAATCCTGTGATTATTCAGACAGCCTAATGTTCGCCTTTGCTATGTGGCAAACGAAATTCATTGACATTTAAGCGCAATTTTTATGCTATTAGCGGTCATGGATATTGAACTGGCCCGCACGTTTATCGAGATCGTCTCGACGGGGAGCTTCATTCGCGCCTCGGAGCGCTTGAATGTCGCCCAGACGACCGTCAGCGCCCGAATCCGCAACCTCGAGCAACAATTGGGCCGACCACTCTTCGTTCGGCATAAAGGCGGCGCTTCGCTCACTCCCGCGGGTGAGCAATTTCTGCGCCACGCCCCGATGTTCGTCCAACTATGGCAACGCACCCTTCACCAGGTTGCCGTGCCTCCGGGACGACGGGCCGTCCTGACGGTCGGCAGCGAAGTTAGCCTTGCGCAACCTCTTCTGCTCGATTGGGTCCGCTGGATGCGCCAATCGCTTCAGGATATTGCGCTTAGAGTGCACGTCGACGTGCCACAGGATCTCATCAACCAGGTCGCCTCGGGGATGGTCGACATAGCTATCATGTATGCGCCGCAGCACAGACCAGGTTTGAAGATCGATCTGCTTCTCGAGGAGAAGCTGGTTCTCGCTACCACCAACCCGGAAGCGCAACTCCTGAGCGGATCCGATTATGTCTACATGGATTGGGGGCCGGATTTCGGGGTTCATCACGGCGTGAATTTCCCGAGCTCCGCGCCGGATCTGTCTTTCGACCTCGGCCCGCTTGCACTGAACTACGTCCTGGCCGCCGGCGGCGCCGGATATTTCAGAATGAGCTCAGTGCAACCTCACGTGGCGGCCGGACGGCTTCATCTTGTTCCTGACATGCCCCAGTTCTCCTACCCGGTCTATGCGGTGCAGTCCGCAAATGCGGATGAGAGCGTAGTCGGCCCGGCTCTGGCGGGATTGCACTCCGTGGCACGCGGTGAGATGGAAGTGCAGGAGGCGTAGTAGGCTTACGCCTCCACCTGGATCGACGGGAACAGCAGGTCGACCGTCGTTCCGATGCCTTGCTCGCTTGCAATGCGGATCCGGCCACCCACCATATCCATCCATGCCTGCACCTGCGACAGTCCTATCCCTGTGCCCTGTTCTCCCTTCGTCGTGAAGAAGGGATCGAAAGCTTTCTGCAACACCTCCGGGGCCATGCCGCAGCCGCGGTCCTCGACCCGCACGTAGGCGTAGCTTCCCGGCCCGGGCGGATCGGGTGAGGGGGTGGTCTGCACCAGTCGTCCGGTAGTGACCCGGACTTCGGCGTCATTTGGGACGGCATCGCGCGCGTTGATGACGAGGTTAAGCACGGCTGCATCGAAGAACGCGGGATCGACCATGCAGAGCGGGACATCGGAACCGAGTTCGAGCTTGACCCTGACATCGGGTCCCGCGCCATACCTAAGGAAAGGCTCGAAAGACATGAGGAACTCGTTCAGATCGCCCGCATGAACATCGAGCTCCTGATGCTTTGCGAAGGCAAGCAACTGCGAGGTCAGCTCGATCCCTCGATCGATTCCTTGCCGCGCCGCCGCAATGTAGGCTCGCACACTTTCGGGTTCGTCGGCTCGCTTTGCAGCAAGCCGAAGGCCGGATTCAATGACAGCCAAGAGGTTTCTGAAGTCGTGAGCAATGCCGCTCGTCATCTCGCCCAGGGCTGCGAGTCGGTTCCTCGCACGTTCACGCTGTTGGGCTGCGGTCGGCGCGTCGAGAGGCATGTCCGATACATGAGCGCCGTCGTCGCGCTTCGGTTCGGATCGTGATTGAACGCCGCACCGAGGAATATTGGCTGTCATGATGATCGCCCCCAAATTGATTGACTACCGACGACGGCGAGGAATCTGGCGCTCCCGCTCCCATCGTCGTATTCCATTCTCCTTGTTGCTGGCGGTCGTCTCCCTCATGCATGCCTAAGCGCGCAGCACGATGCCTCTCGCCATGATCTCCTCGACTGTCGGAAACGCCTTGAGTGCGTCCTCCGGGAGGTTGCCGTTCGCTCCGTCAAGTTGGGTCCAGCCGTTTTTCAAGGGTTCGCCGACGATGATGCGGCCGACCATTCCGGCATGCTCGTGCGGAATGCAGAAATAGTCATAGACCCCCTGTTCGGTGAAGGTCACGGAAAAGGTCTCGTTAGGCAGGAGGTAGTCGGAGGCCCACGGTATTGCCGCCTTGGGCATCCGCAGCGGCCGCCCGAAATTCTTTGGGCTGTACGCCGTCGTCGTGTGCGAGCTGCCAGGATTGAGATTTGTCCAGCGGACCATCTGACCTGGCTTGATCAGAACGCCGATAGGGTTGAACCAGACGTCCGAGCCATCGTCGCGACCCTTCATTGCGATTTCCACGATCTCGTCGGCCCAAACAGCCAAAGGCGAAAGCGTCAGGGCGGCGAAACTGCCGCCCGCGCCAAGTATCTCACGGCGCGTGAGTGTCATTTGGTGACCCGCGCTTCGTCGCTTGCCGAGACATGCCACAGCACGACGTGGACATGTGGTTCCGGAACGCCCGGGTGCCCGGCATTGTAGTAAACGTCGACATGGTCGACGTTGTCACCCGGAGCCGGGAGGTTATCGAAACGTTTGTCCGGATTGAGCTCCTTGATCGGAAGCATGTAGATGGTGCTGACAAGCTTGCCATCGTGGTCGTAAGCGAGGAACGGACCGGCCGGCAAGGTCGCCGGATCGACGAAGAGTTGCCCCATGCCGGGGAGGAAGTCGGGCAATTTCACAAGCTTGCTGACCTGTGCGTAGGGAGCAGTTGGCGGCGACTGGGTGACATCGCTGGCCGCCATGGCGCAAAACAAAGTGGCCATTGTCACTGCGACTGCGAGGGCAAGCTTTTTCATCACGGTACTCCCTGCTTGGATAGAATGCGACGCGACAGCCGACAATTTGGAAGGCCTAAATTCGCTATCGCTCTGACACGGCCCTTTGGGCTCGCCCAAGCAAGACGGAGACGCCCACATTCGTCAAACGAAATTAAATGTCATTTCAGTGCATTATTTTTGCGTCAGATTGTCGAAGATAACACCGAAAACTCCGAAACGACCGCCGCTATCGGCGTCGCTTGATTTCGAATAGACCTTCACTACATTTCTGTTGCTATGCATATTCTTCTGCAAAATTTCCGACTAGATCCGCGGCGCTCAAAGCAGGCCTTTACCCGGACGCGAAATACGCTTCGCGTCCGGGTGCCAAGATCCCAACTCAGCGCAGAGGGTCGCTCACTGAGCGAACGCAAGCCTATCTTTTCGCAGGAGACGAGCCATGGCTCAGCCAGGGAAGAATAACACGCCGTTAGAAAAGCAAATTTGAGTCTGGGATCGATCCAGAAAACAGCCTGTTGCCGATGCTGATCGGCGGCCTTGTCCTGATCGTGATCGGCGCGATCATCGTCATGAATTTTGTCTAGCAGAGTCGCCCAAAACCAGCGCCTGGTGGGCGTTGGTTCGATCTGGGTTGCCAAACTCCCGCGTCCGGCTGCTCGGGAAAACTGCCTCGTTGTCCTTTGATATGATGGCGGAAAGCACCGATAGTCTGCCGCTCTTCAGGAAGGCGAACGCCTCCCTGCACCGTCGTCCAACGGCGGAAGCATTTCTTCGAGATCGCGGATGCTATATCGTTGTGCGATTGTCGGAGTCACTCATGTCAAACGCTTCACAAGACGACGGCTCACTTGCTGCGATCGCTCGGCGCGCACCGAGCCACGTCATCCTTGCGACAGACTTCAGCGCGCGGTGCGATCGGGCGCAGGACCGGGCGGTGCAGCTTGCGATCCAGTGGAATGCGAGCCTTACCGCAGTGCACGCTCTCACTGACATGGCGCTGACCGAGGACACTTCTGTGCGCGACGCGTACAGGCGCGCGGCAAAGCGCAATGCCGCCTCCCTCCGCGAGGAGCTTGCCTGCGTTGACGGTCTGCGTTCGTCCGTGCTGGTGGAGGAAGGGCCCGTCGACTGGGTGGTTCTCGAGATAGCGGCAAGGGAACGGGCCGAGTTGATCGTGACTGGAATCGCCCGGTCAGGGCCGCTGGCGCAGGTGCTGGTGGGAAGCAATGTCACAGCTCTAGCCCGAAAGTCCCCTATCCCGCTGTTGGTCGTGAAAAAGAGAGTGCTAGACACCGACGAACGCGCTTTCGTCGCTACCGATCTGTCAGAGTCTTCCAAGCCTGCCCTGATGGTTGCCCTGCGATGGTTTGGACTGAGGCGGCTGGGTCTCTTCCATGGGTTCGAGCCGCCTTACCGCGGCTTCGCTCATGATAGCGAGGACTATGATCGACAGTTCGAAACGATATTTCTTGACCAATGCCGCGACTTCCTCCGGGAGGTCGCCGGCGAGGAAGCCATCACGAAGTTCGACATCGTTGCCCGCCGCGGCGATCCGGTGACGGGCCTGCAGGTGTTGACCAACGACGCCGACACCCACCTTGTGATCGTCGGAACCCATGGCAGGACAGGGCTGCTTCACGCGGTCGTCGGCAGCGTGGCATCGCGCATTCTCGCGGCGGTTCCCTGCGATGTCCTGGTGGTACCCAGCAGGCAGCGGTAAGTCCACTAAACAGTTTGGGAAGACCGCGACGCGAGCATCTGGCCTGTCGTTGGCGGACAATCATCGATAGCGTAGAAGTGCAGGATAACGCACAGTCAGACCGCCCGCCCAGCTTCAAGGAGAGTGATGGAGCTTTATTCGCTGCCTCTGATCATCGCTCTGCCGTTTGTGGCAGGCCTCGCGGCCACCTTGCTTCCGTCGGACTCGCGCGCACCCGCGACCTGGTTGGCAGGCGCAACGACGCTGGCCTGTCTGGCGTTGACGCTCTCGCTCTACCCTTCCATCCAGGGCGGAGGGATTGTCCGGCAAAGGTTCGAATGGGTTCCCTCGCTGGGCCTCGACTTTACCCTGCGCATGGACGGGTTCGCGTGGATCTTCGCGACGCTTGTCAGTGGGATCGGGCTTCTCGTCGTCGTCTATACGCGCTACTACATCTCGCCAGAGGATCCCGTCCGCCGCTTCCATCTTTTCTTCCTTGCCTTCATGGGGTCGATGCTGGGGGTCGTGCTCGCCGGCAACCTGATCCTGCTGGTCGTGTTCTGGGAACTCACAAGCATCTTCTCCTTCCTGCTGATCGGCTACTGGCATCATAACCAGGCCGCGCGCGACGGCGCCCGCATGGCGCTGACGATCACGGCGATCGGCGGCCTTGCGCTGCTGGCCGGAGTTCTGGTGGTCGGTCATATCGTGGGCAGCTACGATCTCGACGCTGTGCTGGCGTCCGGTGACGCTATCCGGAAGCACAATCTGTATGTCCCGGCGCTTTTCTTGATCCTGCTAGGCACGCTCACCAAGAGCGCGCAGTTCCCCTTCCAGTTCTGGCTGCCCAACGCCATGGCCGCGCCCACGCCCGTCTCGGCGTTTCTGCATTCGGCAACCATGGTCAAGGCGGGCGTGTTCCTCATGGCCCGCTTGTGGCCGGTGCTTTCAGGTACGCCTGAATGGTTCCTCATCGTTGGTCTGGCGGGAATGATCTCGCTGGTGCTCGGCGCCTATCTGGCGATGTTCCAGCAGGACCTCAAAGGACTGCTGGCTTATTCCACGATCAGCCATCTGGGGTTGATCACGCTCTTGCTCAGTCTCGGCAGTCCGCTCGCCGCTGTCGCCGCGATCTTCCACATGCTTAATCACGCCACTTTCAAGGCATCTCTATTCATGGCCGCCGGCATCATTGACCATGAGACCGGCACGCGCGACCTGCGGCGACTCTCAGGCCTGTTCCGCTACATGCCGATTACGGGCACCCTGGCCATGGTCGCTAGCGCCGCCATGGCCGGCGTGCCGCTGTTGAACGGTTTCCTGTCAAAGGAGATGTTCTTCGCCGAGACGGTCGAGACTCATGCCGACGCCTGGCTCGACACGGCGGCGCCATACGCGGCCGTTCTCGGCAGCGCGCTCGCCGTTACGTATTCCATACGGCTCATCCACTCGATCTTCCTCGGGGCGCCCCCCGAGAGCTTTCCGCGCGAGCCGCATGAACCACCCTTCTGGATGCGCTTCCCCGTGATGCTCCTGGTCGTGGCCTGCCTCGTCGTCGGCATCATTCCGGGGCTGACAATCGGACCGTTCCTGCAGGTCGCGGTGTCCTCGGTGCTTGGCGCCGCGACGCCCCAATACAGTCTGGCGGTATGGCACGGCTTCACCCTGCCACTGGCGATGAGCGCGGTCGCGCTGGCGGCCGGCGCGCTGCTCTACCTATTTGCCGGCGACTACCTCGAACGGGCCGAAAGCCCCCTTCTTTTCGGCCGGATACAGGGACAACGCATCTTCGAGCGGATCATGGTCGCGATCTCCTGGCGAGGCGCGCGTCTTGTCGAGCAGGCCTTCGGCACGAGGCGTTTGCAGCCGCAGATGCGCCTGCTCGTCGCCGCCGGGGTCGCCGCCGCCGCAATCCCTCTTTTCGCCTCCGGGCTTAGTTTCGGAAGCTATAGCGGCGGGCAGGATGATTTCGCGTTCGCCGGTCTGTGGGCCATTGGCATGGTCTGCGCGGTCGGGGCCGCGCAGCGGGCCAAGTTCCACCGTCTCGCGGCTCTGATGCTGCTCGGGGGAACTGGGCTCGTCACCTGCTTGTCTTTCGTCTGGCTGTCGGCGCCGGACCTTGCCGCGACACAACTCCTCGTCGAGATCGTGACGACTGTTCTCATATTGCTCGGCCTGCGCTGGCTGCCGAAACGCTCCGAAGCGCTGCGCGAGCCAAGCGGCCCGCTCGCCCGTGCCCGGCATTTCCGCGACCTGGTCATCGCCGTCGTGGCGGGCGCCGGGATGGCGGCGATGTCCTACGCCGTCATGACGCGCAAGCCGCCCGACACCATCGCGCACTTCTTCATTGAAAAGGCTTACAGCGAAGGCGGGGGACGCAACATCGTCAACGTGATCCTCGTCGACTTCCGGGGCTTCGACACACTAGGTGAGATCACCGTGCTTGGCATCGTCGCGCTGACCGTGTTTGCCCTGCTGCGGCGCTTCCGCCCTGCCCCGGACAGCATCGAGCGACCGGAGCAGCAGCGTGTCCAATTGTCCTTTGACGAGTCAGAGCCGGACCGGGCGGCTGGCGCGACGCCCGCAGAATACCTCTATGTGCCCTCGGTGATCATGCAATGGATGTTCCCGGTGGTGATTGTGCTGGCGGCCTATCTCTTCCTGCGCGGTCATGACGCCCCGGGGGGAGGCTTCGCCGCGGGTGTGGCGATGGCGGCGGGCTTCGTCCTGCAGTACATGGTCGGCGGGACGGTCTGGGTGGAAGACCGGCTGCGCATTCTGCCGGTCAGATGGATCGGCGGCGGCCTTCTGGTGGCGGCCTTGACGGGCGCCGCCTCCATGCTGCTCGGCGACGCCTTCCTCACTTCATATTTTCGCTACCTGAGCCTGCCGCTCGTGGGAAAACTCCCGATGGCGAGCGCCACCATGTTCGATCTCGGCGTGTTCAGTCTCGTCGTCGGCGCCACGGTGCTGATGCTGATCGCGATTGCCCACCAGTCGATCCGTCGCCTACGGGCGGCTCGCCTCGTGGAGGAGCGCCAGGTTTTGGAGGAACGCCAGGTCGCGGAGGAGCACCGGCAATGGAATTGACGCTTGCACTCGCCATCGGGGTTCTTACCGGATCGGGCGTCTGGTTGGTCCTGCGACCGCGCACCTACCAGCTCGTCATAGGCCTTTCGTTGCTTTCCTACGCGGTGAACCTCTTCATCTTCAGCATGGGTCGCCTGCGCGTAGGGGCAGCTCCCGTGCTGGGTGCGGACGGCTCGGGAAATCCTGCCGACTTCGCGGACCCGGTTCCGCAGGCGCTGGTGCTCACTGCAATCGTGATCGGCTTCGCAACGACCGCTCTGCTGCTGGTGGTCTTGATCGCCGCCCGCGGCCTCACCGGCAGCGACCACGTCGACGGGCGGGAGTCGCGCTGATGGAGTGGACGCGACATCTTCTGGTCGTTCCGATCCTGCTCCCGCTGGTGGCCGGGGCTTTGCTGCTTCTGATCGACGAGTCGCGCCACACATTGAAGGCGCTGGTCAGCCTCGCTTCAACGGCGCTCCTCCTCGTGGCGAGCGTGGTTCTGACGCGCATGGCGGATAGCGTTCCGGTCGAAAGCGATATCGTTTCCTTGTCCTACGCGATCGCGAGTTGGCCCGCGCCGTTCGCCATCGTGCTCGTGCTCGACCGGCTATCGGCCCTCATGCTCGTCCTTGTCGCCGTCATCGGATTGGCGTCGCTGGTGTTTTCGCTGGCTCGCTGGCACAGGGCCGGACCGCACTTCCACAGCCTCTTCCAATTCCTGCTGATGGGACTTGCAGGCGCGTTCCTGACGGGAGACCTCTTCAATCTCTTCGTCTTCTTCGAGGTAACGCTGGCGGCGTCCTACGGCCTGCTGCTGCACGGCTCCGGAGCATTCCGTGTCCGATCGGGACTGCACTACATTGCGATCAACCTGGCGGCGTCGCTTCTTTTCCTCATCGGCGTCAGCCTGATCTACGGCGTCACCGGCACGCTCAATATGGCTGATCTCGCGGTTCGCCTGCACGCCATTCCGGCCGGCGACCGGATGCTGCTGCAGGCGGGTGCGGCGATCCTGGGGATCGCCTTCCTGGTCAAGGCTGGCGTTTGGCCGCTCTGCTTCTGGCTTCCTTCTGCTTACATGGCTGCTGCTGCCCCAGTCTCCGCCATCTTCGTCGTTCTCACCAAAGTCGGCGTATACGTGCTCCTGCGCCTGAGCCTGCTGCTCTTCGGCAGCCAGGCAGGCGAACTGACAGGCTTCGGCGGGGCGGTCATGCTTTGGGGCGGCATGGCGACGGTCGCCTTCGCGACATCCGGCGTGCTCGCCTCGCAGGCGATGGGCAGGCTTGCCGGCTACAGCGTGCTTGTTTCTTCGGGGACGTTGCTGGCCGCTGTCGGCATGGGCGACGCGGCGGTCGTGTCGGGAGCGCTGTTCTACCTCGTCAGCTCGACCCTGACGACAGCGGCTTTCTTCATGCTGATTGAACTGGTGGAGCGCGCGCGTGAACCGGGCGCCGACCTGCTCGCCGTCACCAGGGAAGCCTATGGCGAAGACGGCGGCGAGGACGAGGAACGTGACGACGAGGAAGTCGGCGTCGTCATGCCGGGCGCGCTCGCAATCCTCGGCGTGTGCTTCGGATGCGTCGCTCTTTTGCTTGCTGGGTTGCCGCCGCTTTCGGGTTTCGTCGCCAAGTTCGCCATGCTGACGGGCATGATGAACCTGGACGGGCTGGGAACTCCCGCCGGCATCCCGCCGAGAACCTGGCTGCTGGTCGCACTGGTCATTCTGTCCGGCTTGGCGGCGCTGCTCGCCATGATGCGCAGTGGCATCGGCACTTTTTGGGCGCCTCTCGAAGCCGTCATTCCGCGCGTGCTGGTGGTGGAGATTGCGCCGGTCGTCGGGCTGCTGGCGGTCTGCCTGTTCCTGACGGTCAAGGGAGGCGCAATGATCGAGTACACCGAAGCGGCGGCCCTCTCGCTGCACGATCCTTCGAGCTACATCCACGGGGTCTTAGGCCCGGGGCAAGCAAAGGCCATCGCAAGATGACCCGTGCGCTGCCCTACCCCATCCTGACCGCGGCGTTGCTGCTGACCTGGCTGCTGCTTACGTCATTCTCGCCCGGGCAGTTCATCCTCGGAGGGCTGATCGCTGCCGCTGCCTCGCGTGCGATGGCGGCGCTGCAGCCGTCGAAGCCAAGGCTGAGACGGTGGCAGCTGATCCCCCGCCTTGCCGGGATCGTGGCGCTGGACATCCTGCGCTCGAACATCGCTGTTGCGCTCATTGTGCTCCAGCGTCGCGACCGCAAACGCAAATCCGGCTTCGTGGCCATACCGCTCGATCTTCGCGACAGGACGGGGCTCGCCGTGCTCGCCTGCATCGTCACCAGTACGCCTGGCACCGCCTGGATCGAGCACGTCCAGGAGTCGAACATCCTTCTGATCCATGTTCTCGACCTCGTCGACGAACAGGGATGGGTCACTTTGATCAAGAGCCGCTACGAAAGTCTTCTCATGGAGATATTCGAATGACCGCCATCATACTCCTTTGGTCCGCGACGGCCGCACAGGCCATGCTGGTGGCGGCCATGGGCTGCTACACCTACCGCTTGATCCGCGGCCCTCGCGCGCAGGACCGGGTCCTCTGCCTCGATGCCCTCTATGTGAGCGCCATGCTTCTGGTGCTGACGTTCGGCATCCGCGCCGGAAACCCGATCTATTTCGAGGCGGCCCTGATCATCGCAGTGCTGGGCTTCGCCTCGAGCGTGGCTCTGGCGAAGTTTCTCATGCGCGGCGAGGTGATTGAATGACACACGCTGGAGCACTACCCGCCTGGGCGGCGCTGCTGACATCTTTCCTCGTTCTGCTGGGCGCCGGACTGACCCTCCTCGGCGCAATCGGAACCCTGAGGTTTGGCAGCTTCTTCGAGCGCGTGCACGCTCCAACGCTGGGTACAAGCTGGGGAACAGGCGCCATCGTGCTCGCCTCGATCGTCTGCTTCTCGGCGCTGGCTTCGCGGCTCGTCGCGCACGAACTCCTGATCGGCGTTTTCATCACCATCACAACCCCGGTCACGCTGATGCTGCTCGCACGCGCAGCCCTGTATCGCGACCGGGCGGAAGGAAACTCTGGCGTGCCTGCCCGATCGATCTTGCGACCGCCGCGTAGCGGAAGCCAGCAGGGGGAAAGCGGCGGCGGCCAATGAGGTCGCCGCCACCGGTGCGGTCAGCCTAGCGCCGTCGCCCGGCTCCGGCCGCCTTGGCGCCAAGTTCCGATACCGTGGCTGCCTCTTGAATTTTCCTGTCCTTGTCCTGCTTAGGCTTGCGGACTTCTCGATTGCCGTTTCTCTTGGCCATTTCCGGTTTCCTTCGTGCACGGTTGAGCGGTCCACCGAGGCGGACGCGCAACGCTCAGAATTTGAGTCGATAGGAAGCTCCCTGACCTGACGGAGTTGATCCGCTAGGCCAGGGCTAGCGGCCTGTCTTGGGCCGCTTCCGGAAGGGAAGTCCGTGTGTTGAAATTCTGTTCACAGACACATCATGGCCAGGCTGCGCTCGAAGTCAAATGGATGGAATGCCGCACGCGCCGCGGTTCGCTTGCGGCGTTGCGCGCGATTATCGCCAGCGCATGGAACTGCCAGCGTCCGAAGGCCGCACCTCCCAACCCGTTGAATGGACTGCATCCAATGGCCATATCCGTAGCATGGATATTCCGAGCAGTCGCAAGAAGTACCTGGTCGTCTCGGCGTCCCTCCTGACGCGTTCGTAGCCCGAGCGGCTCGAACGCTTCCGTTAGCCGTCTCGGGAACCTTCACCCACAATCAGACAGGTTGGCACGACGCTGCTTTCTAGCGATGCGGCGAGCGTCAGAGAAGCGCGCCCGTGCCTTACGTCGAGTCCGTTCGCCGCAACCCATTCGAAGGCGCGTGGAACGGACCTGGCGAAGGTGAAAGGAGGACGACATGTGCATATCCAAGCATTTCTCAAGCACCTTTCGAAGGCAGGCTCCTGCGCTTCGACAACGGCGAACTACCGTCGCGCGATTGATCTTACGGGCCGTTCAACGCTGGCAACGAAACCGTGCCATGGCCGCGCTTGAAGGCCTGGACGACAGGACCCTTGAAGATATCGGGATAGCGCGAAACGAAATCCCGCAGCTGGCAGAAAGCTTCTTTAGGCGGTCGGAACATGGAAGGTGGAGTTCCGTCGCAACGCATCCGCCAATCGATCGTCAATTTCAACGACCTGTCTAACAAGGGCATGGGCAATGGACACAACAACAAGAACAATCGTCGGGGTGGGCCTTCTCGTCCTGATGCTCGCCGCTTTCCTGGCAATCTGAACCTCGCGTTCCGGACTCACGGGACTGCGTCGCTTGGGAGAGAAGAGGCTTAGTAGGTAGAAAGGGACTATGTACATGGAGAGTTTCGTCAGAATTTCGAGGCTTGCCGGGCAAGGACGGATCCTTTCCCGGAGCAGACCCTCCATCCCTCGATCCCGCACGTAATTCTGCTCCGGGACATCGCACAAAACCTGCGGTTCATTCTGCGGCCTTCTTGGGGCCGCATCGATGGAGCGTTACATGAAAATTTTCCGTTCGAGGCGCATTTGCCTTTCCTGCGGTCGGTCTTTGCCAAGAGCAGCCGCCCGCTGCCCCTGGTGCATCACCTCCATAGTGGTGCCGGCCACGTTGGCGGACCACTCGCTGCCGCACCGCCCGCCGCCGGCCCCGTCGCATCGCATCAGGTGATGCTATGAACCCCCTGTTGACTTTGCCGTTTCAACGCAGTGCCTCGGCGAGCATCGCCTCCGACCACACTGCCGCTCGTCGGCGCGCGCGCGATCCTCACACCGACATTGGGTCCGGGACGGCCGCGACGGCCGCCTATCTTGGCGACTCTGTTGCCCTCGATGAATCGCACCGTTTCTTGCGACATCAGCCGGGCGATGAAGCACAGCCCACAATGACGGTGACCGGCCTGCTTGAGGAACAGGACATCCTGCTCGGCATGCACGCCAAGGGAAAGCGGTCAGCCCTAGCCAGAATCACGGCTCGACTCGGGGAAAGAGCGGGCATGAGCCAAAGTGCCGTTCTTGCGGCCCTGCTTCGCCGCGAGCGCCTCGGCTCGACGGCGATCGGGCGCGGAGTCGCGATCCCTCACGCACAACTTGACGGGATATTTACGCCGGCGGCGATGGTCGCGACGCTACAACGGCCTGTCTGGTTCGACGCGCCCGATAGCTATCCGGTCGATCTGCTGCTGGCCGTCTTGTGGCCGAAATCCGATGGCGCGGGCTTCTTGCCCGCTTTGACTCATTTTTGTCGTCTTCTGCGCCATCCCGAGCTCCGCGACCGCATTCGTGCTTCAGGAACGCCCGCTGAGGCTCTCGCTTGGATGGCATCTTTCGAGGCAGAGTCGCTGAGCCAGCCAACGGCAATCCTTTGAAGGCTGGGTTAACGGGCTCCATGGGCCTCCGGCGGGAGGCACGCGCATCCACGATTGCCTGATCGCGAGCTTGTCACCGCCTCCCCAGAGCCCGGACAGTCCCCGGCGCTGCGAGCCTTGACACCGTTTCGCGGGATATTCGAAGCAAGGGTCGTCGTGTTGGTGGAGGTGAGGCCGGTTTGGCCGAGTTGTGGAATCTGTTCGTCTCGCCCGCAGCGATGCGATCGAGGATGAGTGTCGTGGACTGGCAGCTGCTGAAGGAAAGGCACGAGCAGGCGTGAGGTGGTGGTCAACCCGCTCAAAGCCCATCGCCGCACCGTTTTCCGACTTGTTCCCCGCAGTCCCCGTGCTATCTTCCCCACGTGGTCCTTTCGAACGGGGCCGAGCGCACGCAAGGCCATCGATGGAACTCGATCCCCTGCTCCTTTCCCGGCTTCAGTTCGTATGGGTCATCGCCTGGCACATCCTGCTGCCAGCCTTCACAGTTGGCCTCGCGTCCTATATCGCCCTCCTGGAAGGCCTGCATTTCTTCACCGGACAGGAGATCTACTTCCGTATTTCGGGCTTTTGGATCAAGATTTTTTCCGTCGCCTTCGGCATGGGCGTAGTCTCAGGCATCGTCATGCCCTTCCAGCTCGGCACCAACTGGAGCCGTTATTCCGATGCCACGGCAAATGTCTTATCGCCCCTTTTCGCCTATGAAGGGCTGACCGCCTTCTTCCTCGAGGCTGCGTTTCTCGGAGTGTTGTTATTCGGCCGGAATCTGGTTCCGCGCTGGGCGCACTTCGTGGCGGCGCTGATGGTGGCTTTCGGCACGCTGCTGTCATCTTTTTGGATACTGTCCGCCAACAGCTGGATGCAGACGCCGGCTGGTTACGAACTGTCCGACGGCCGCTTCTATCCGAAGGACTGGTTTGCGATCGTCTTCAATCCCTCCTTCCCTTACCGCCTCGGCCACACGGTGATCGGCTTCTATGTCACCACGGCCTTCGTCGTCGTGGGCGTGGCCGCCTGGCTGGTCCGGCGCCGCCGCTCGGTGGCCGAGGGATCGCGCATGCTGTCGATGACACTCTGGCTGCTGACGATCCTAGTTCCGCTGCAGATCCTGCTCGGCGACGAGCACGGGCTGAACACACTTGAGCATCAACCGGCGAAACTGGCGGCAATCGAGGCGCATTGGGATACTGGACGGCGCGTGCCGCTGGTGCTGTTCGCTCTACCCGATGCAGGAAATGAAACGAACCATTATACGATCGAGGTGCCCCTGCTTGGCAGTCTCATCCTTGCTCACGATCTCAATGGCGAGATCCGAGGCCTGAAGGAATGGCCGCGCGACCAGAGGCCACCGGTGGCCATTCCGTTCTTTGCCTTCCGCATAATGGTCGGGATCGGCCTCCTGATGCTTGCGATGGTGGCGGCTAGCTGGTGGCTGCGCTGGAAAGGCAGGCTCTTCGATACCGCTTGGTACCTGCAGGCCTGTCAATGGGTCGCTCCGCTTGGCTTCGTGGCGGTGCTGGCAGGCTGGACCACGACCGAGGTCGGGCGTCAGCCTTGGACGGTTTACGGGCTTCTCAGAACTGCTGATTCCGTTTCCCCGTCATTGACGGGCAGTGACGTATTGATCTCGCTTGTCGGCTACATGATCGCCTATCTCGTGATCTTCCCGGCCGGGCTGATCATCATGGCGCGCTTCGTGCGCAAGGGCCTGGAAGGGGCCAACCGCGAGCCGGAAGAGATCGAAAGCGGTCGCCCGGGCGGCCCCGTGCGCGCCCTGCCCGGCCAAGCGCAGCGAGATGGAAAGGCTGGCTGAGCCATGGCGCCACTGGTTCTCGACTTCGTGCCACTATGGACGCTGATCCTCGGGATCGGCGTATGCTTCTACGTGATCCTGGATGGCTTCGACCTTGGCGTCGGCATCCTCTTCGGCTTCCAGCCGGACACGGCATCTCGCAATTTGGTCATGAACTCGATCGCGCCGATCTGGGACGGCAACGAAACCTGGCTAGTGCTGGGCGGGCTCGCGCTCCTGGCCGCCTTTCCGCTGGCCTTCGCCATTATCATTCCGGCCGTCTATTTCCCGATCCTTGTCATGCTCCTGGCGCTGATCTTCCGCGGCGTCTCCTTCGAATTCCGCTATCGCGATGCCGACCACAAGACTTTTTGGGACCATGGCTTCAGCTGGGGCTCGACCGTCGCTACCTTTGCCCAAGGCATGGTTCTGGGGGCCTTCATCCAGGGCTTTCAGGTCGACGGCCGGCATTTCGCCGGATCGTCGTGGGATTTTATCACACCCTTCTCCGTCGTGACGGGTGTCGCACTGGTGTTCGGCTACGGGCTGCTGGGCGCCGGATGGCTGGTGCTGAAAACGGAAGGTGAGTTACAGGCGCGGGCGCGCCGTCACGGCCGCTGGTGCTTCCTCGGCGTTTTCGCCGCCATCGTGGTCGTCAGCGTTTGGACCCCTCTGATGAATACCGGGATCGCCTCTCGCTGGTTTTCCTGGCCCAATATTCTGTTGCTCGCGCCCGTTCCAGTTCTAACGGCCCTGCTCGGCTGGCTCGAATGGCGCTCGCTCAACAACAACTCTGAAGTGGTTCCGTTCGCCGCCGCCATGGGCCTCTTCCTGATCTCCTATCTCGGCATCGCAATAAGCCTGTGGCCGATGATCGTGCCGCATGTCTACACGTTGTGGGATGCCGCATCGGCTCCGAGCACACAGGCATTCCTCGCAGTGGGCACGCTGTTTCTTCTGCCAGTTATCCTCATGTACACCGGCTGGTCCTACTGGGTGTTCCGCGGCAAGGTGAAGGCGGACATCGGCTATCATTGATGCGGTGAAGATCACCTTTTGTGGCCGTCTATCCTCGGTCTCGTTGCCTCCTGGACGAAGATGACGCCTAGACATAGCCGAGGATGGATTTGACCTCGAGATACTCCAAAATGCCCTCGAGACCGTACTCGCGTCCGTTTCCAGATTGCTTGAAGCCTCCGAACGGCGCATGGGGATCCCAGGCCGGATAGTTGAGATGCACCTGACCGGCGCGGATCCGTGACGCGACGTCTTTGGCACGGTCCATATCTCTGCCCTGCACATGCGCCCCGAGGCCATAGACGGTGTCGTTGGCGATGGCGACAGCCTCGTCCACGGTGTCGTAGGGGATGATGCAGAGAACTGGCCCGAAAATCTCCTCCTGGGCGATGCGCATGTCAGTGCGCACCTCGGAAAAAATCGTCGGTTTGACGTAGAGCCCGACGGTCATGCCGCCCGGACGTCCCTCTCCGCCGGCGAGAAGCTTCGCGCCTTCCGAAATGCCGACGCCAATCATGGCCTGGATCCGGTCGAACTGGGCACGGTTGGCGATTGCACCATGGGTTGTGGTCCCCAAGAGAGGATCGCCGACGACAATTTCATCTGCGGCGCGCTCGGCGATTAACTCGATCTCGGCAAGCCGCGTCCGCGGCACAATCATGCGCGTCGGCGCGCTGCACGACTGCCCGAGATTGCGGAAGCCGGCGGCTACGCCCAAAGAGACGCCGCGATCGAGATCGGCGTCCGGCAGGATCACGTTCGGCGACTTGCCGCCGAGCTCCTGCGCGACGCGCTTCACCGTCGGCGCCGCTGCCTGGGCCACTGCAATACCAGCGCGCGTGGACCCGGTGATGGAGACCATGTCCACATCTGGATGGGAGGCAAGTGCCATACCTACGCCTGGGCCGTCCCCATTCACCAGGTTGAAGACACCGGCAGGGAAGCCAGCTTCCTCGATAGCCTCGGCAAACAGAAGGGCACTCAAGGGAGAAAGCTCGCTTGGCTTCAAGACGATCGTGCAGCCTGCGGCGAGCGCCGGCGCTACCTTGGCGGTGATCTGGTAGAGCGGCCAGTTCCACGGTGTGATCAGCGCGCAGACACCGACCGGTTCTCGGGTGACGGCGGTGTGGCCGCGCTGCTCGACGAAGGTGAAGGCTGTCAGGACATCGCGTGCGGCCTTCACATGAGCGATTGCCAGCGGAACCTGCGCGGTCCGCGCATACACGATCGCCGCGCCCATTTCGAGGGTGAGGCATTGCGCAATGAGTTCGCTGCGCGCTTCGAGCAGTGCCTGCAGACGATCGAGCAACCCTGCGCGATATTCCGGCTTGGTCCGGTTCCAGGTGGAAAATGCCCGTCGGGCTGCGGAAACGGCCGCGTCCAC
Source organism: Mesorhizobium sp. ESP-6-2 (assembly GCF_020164675.1). Classification (NCBI taxonomy): domain Bacteria; kingdom Pseudomonadati; phylum Pseudomonadota; class Alphaproteobacteria; order Hyphomicrobiales; family Phyllobacteriaceae; genus Mesorhizobium; species Mesorhizobium sp. ESP-6-2. Next base: position 252,365 of record NZ_JAIUGT010000010.1, on the reverse strand, counting down.
GTCCTCCCCGTTTCCGAGCGCGAACCTGGTCACGACCTTTTCCGTGGCCGGATTGATCACGTCGCCCGTAGCGCTGCCCTTCGGCTCACGCCATTCGCCGCCAATAAAGAACCTATCCACGCGGCCGTTACGAGACAGGTGATCGAGGGGTGCGGTCATGTCACAAGTTCCTTTGGAATAATAAGCACCGAGGATCGGCAGGAGCGACGGATTCCGAACATCCCAAGATGACTGGCTAGATCCTTCCAAGCGTCGACGCATGCGCGGCTGCCCGCTGGAGCCATGGAGTAGTAGATACCGTCGCGCTTCCCGCGCCCGGCAGGAGGTCGCGAGTCATGTAGACCAGCCCACCCCAGCAGCAGTCGGAGGTCAGTTTCATTCTTCTGCCAGCAGTGCATCAGTTTGCATGGGAGCCTTGCAATGCTTTGAGATTGAAGGCCCTACCAGCCGCGGAGCCGCTCCCACCGCGCCTCGATTTTAGGGCTCGTTCCATCGACGACGTTGTAGAAGTCATGCTGGGCGGCCATCGCGCAGGCGTGGTTGGGCAGGATCCGGATACGTGTACCAACCGGGAGATCCGGTATGCTCTTGCTGGAACCGCTACGCATCGCGAGGATGCCGTGCTCCTGGCTGGCTTGTGCCACCACGACATCATCGAGCACGCGCCCACTTTCGTCGCAGACCACGCCGTAGCCCTGGTCGACACGCTGGTTCGCTCTTCCGCGGTCGCGCGAGAGGGCCATCCACCCCGCATCGACCAGCACCCAGCCCTTTTCCGGTTTGGCGCCTATCACAGTGGCCAAAATGGAGATCGCGATATCGTCGATGGTACAGACCCCCACCCCGTGCTGAACGAGGTCGAAGAACATGTAGACCCCGGCGCGCAACTCGGTGACGCCTTCCAGATTTTCAGCAAAGTGCGCGGTAGGCGTCGAGCCGAGGCTGACGATCGGGCAGACATGTCCTTGAGCGCGCAGGATTTCCGCTGCGCGCACCGTGACCGAACGCTCGTTCTCGGCTGCCTTCACCAAAGCATCGCGCGTGCTCAAACCGTAGGACTCGCCCGCATGGGCCAGGACGCCGACGACGTGGGCGCCGGCCGCGACCACCCGATCGGCGACCTCGATAAGCTTGGGATCGTCCGGCTTCAGTCCACCGCGATGGTCGTCGCAATCGAGTTCGATGAATACGGATGGAGCAACGCCTGTGGCCTTGCGCACATCGGCCAGCGCATCGGCCTGTTCAATGGTATCAAGCAGCAGCTTCAGGTCGACGCCGGTGCGACGGCAGAGCTCAGCGGCACGCAGAGCCGAGGCCGGCGACAGGCCGACCGCATAGGTCATGTCGCGATAGCCGTGGCTGGCGAAGTATTCCGCCTCGGCGATGGTCGAGACCGTGATCGGGCCGGGTTCAGTGGGGAAAACCTGCCTGGCGACGTCAATGCTTTTGGCCGTCTTCATGTGGGGGCGCAATTCAACGCCAAGCTTCCTGGCGCGGTCGGCAAGGCGGTTTATGTTGCGCACGAGCTTCCCGCGATCAAGCAGCAGCGACGGTGTGACAAGGCCATCGATCTGTTGGACCGGTTCGAGCGATTTCGCGTTCATTTCCAATGTTCTCGACGTTCCTGATCACTAGCCGAAGGACTGGTTCGCCAAGGCGAACATGCAGGCCGCACCGTCGGGCATTGGTCGCCGCCCCTTGACCATGGCGGTGGCTCCGCCGGCCCTAACAAGGCCAAGGCCTTCCAGCCAGTCGCCTAAGCCATGCTCGGCATAGACGTCGATGCGCACAAACTGGCCATTGAGCCTCGAAAGCTGATCTAGGATCAGGCGTTGTGCGTCCTTGGCGGTTTCGGCGGCCACTGGGCCGACAACGTAGCCGCGCCCGAACCTCCTGGCGATAGCGTAACCAGTGATCCGTCCACGGCGGTCAATCACCACCACGTCGCCCGCGTCGGCAAGCGCAACCACCATTGCCCCACGGGGCATTCCGGTGGCCCGTTCGTCGAAGGCGCGGAGTGCCGGCAGGTCTGATGCCGTCGCCGGCCTGACGTCGGGGGAAGTGTTCGCGGAGACGGGGACGTTTAGTTGGCCCTGGTGCTGAAGCACGGTACCCCACACGGTGAAGCCGCGTCGCCTGTATAGCGAAAGCCCCTCTTCGGTCGAATTTAGCAGCACATTGCGACCTTCCGTCGCCTCAAGCAACGCGTTGAAGAGCCGCGAGCCATTGCCGCCACCTTGCGCGGAGCGGGTGACGATGATCATCCCGGCTGAAGCATAGGCCCGCCCGTAGTTCCACCACATGGCCGTACCGATCACCTCGCCTGCACGCTCAAGGACAAGGCCCTCGCCCACCTTGGCGGCAAACTCCCAGTCCTCGCTGCGGTAAGGCCAGCCCATTTCCTGCGACAGCTTCAGTGCGCCCGGCACATGGCTGTTCGCGAACGGGGTCAGCTCGCTTGGATCGCCGACGATGTCACTATTAATCCCAACAGCCATGCGCAAGACGCCTTCGATTTACCCAGAGACCAAACCTCAAGGTGACGTCCGGCGCGCAGATTTCGCCGCTGTTTTGCCCGTTCAGATCAGCGAGATTATTCGTTTTGGACCATTTCTCGGCATACCAAACTGCGCAAAGCGGCGAAGTATATCCGGTGCCTCGTACCGCCTCGCTTTCATCGTTCGGCGGTCCGTATTGCGCCTGCGCCGGACCCGATCCAAGCGCTCACAAGCGCACAGTCGCAACACGCCCCAACGATGAACCGCTTATTCCTAAGGAGGTATTCGGGATGATCTACATCAACGAGGAGGAAACAGCCGCCCTGGTCACCCATGAACTGGCTTTCGACGCCGTGCGGAGGGCGCTTGTTGCTGCCGCTTCGAAACAGAGCCTGGTCTTCCCCGCAGTTCTCGGACGTACCCCGGAGGGGACCAATACCTTCTCAATCAAATCCGGTTCGTCGAACGACCTTACCGGCGCAAAAATTGGCTCCTTCTGGTCGCGCAATCCGGCACGTGGCCTTCCCCGTCACAACTCCACTATCGTGCTGCTCGATCAGGAGACAGGACGCCTCAGCGCGGTGGTCGAGGCGGGTAAGGTCAATGCCTATAGGACCGCCGCCGCCGACGCGGTTGCGGCGGACCTTCTCGCGCGGAGGCAAGCTAAGGTCCTAGCGATCTTCGGCGCAGGCAATCAGGCGGGTTTCGAGGTGACAGCCCTTGCTCGCATCCGCCCCATCGAGACCGTGTTGGTCGTGGCCACTCCCTCGCCACGCCGCGACGCGTTCGTAGACCGGATCGGGGATCACGGGCTGACTGCACGCGCCGGACCGGCCGAAGAAGCCGTGCGTGCAGCTGACATTGTCGTGACGGCGACACCCTCACGCGAACCTCTGTTCGATGCCGCCTGGGTGAAACCCGGAACCCATGTCGTCAGCATGGGCTCGGACGCGCCCGGCAAGCGCGAATTGCCGGGCGAACTGCTGGCGAGGGCAAGCCTGTTCTGCGACCTGCCCTCGCAGTCCCTCCAGATTGGCGAGTTCCAGCACGTCCGTGACGACATCGGCGCCGGCGTGCTTAGCGTAACATCTATCGGCGACGTCATTGAAGAGCGTGCACCCGGACGTCGCTTCCAAGACGAAATCACGGTCTTTGACAGTTCTGGTATCTCACTGCAGGACCTCTACATGGCCGGCGCTCTGATCCGCGCTAAGCTGCGCCGGTGATCTCGCCTGGGGCTTTGACCGACGTCGACCACATACCTTTTCAGCCAAACGAAATATTGCGTTCTGCGTCCAGCATCGAGCAAGATCGTCAGCTTTGCCAGACAGTTCAGTCGGGCCTATCCATATGAGCCCGTAGTGGCTTCCGTCGGGATCGAAGCCGGCCGGTGCGATGAGCCGTTCTCTCTCTATGTCGTCGGTTGCAAGGACCATGGGGCTGAGGGCGACGCCCAACCCCGCCGCTGCGGCTTCAATAATTAGGAAGTGGTGGTCGTAGAACCGGATTTCCCTGGGGCGCGGCGCCGAGGAGTGGATAGAGAGCCAATGCGACCAAGCGTCTGGCCGGGTCTTTGAACCCAGGGCGACATATTCTCCTGATGCAAACGCGGGCATCAGCTGAGGGCTCATGACTGGCCCCACCTTCTCGGGAAAGAGCCGCCGGACATGCCGGGCGACCGGTTGGCATTCAGTAGAATCCTGTGAAGAATCGGGTCAGCGCGACGCCCACAACGAAAACAGCGAGCGCGACAAATACGAACGCATCGAACCCGTTTCCGCCGTTACCAACTTGGTTGACATCGCACTCCACATGCTTTCGGGTAAGCATATAGGAGTTTGACCTGCGGCGCGATGCTGGGTCGGCGATGACGGTACCTGGTCAAAATTTCAAACTGAGACACTACCCATGCGTCGGCAGGCCTGACAGTGCGGGACTTGGCGATTCCGCTCAACCGTCTGCGGACACCTTGGCTTTGCTGGGTGCGCATCGGGACTTTCGGCCGGCCTTCAGATGGCGGCAATATCCAGCTTTGAGCCGTCTATCAGACGCGACAGGCGGAACGGTGTAGGATCGACGCAAGGCGTGCTGTTTACGACAAGCTCTGCGGCCAGATAGCCAAGCCCGGGGCCCAAACCGAAGCCGTGGCCCGAGCAGCCCGCCGCGAGGACGAGGCCTTTCACCGAGTCCACCTGCGACACCACAGGCACCGCGTCCGGCGTGCAATCGACGAAACCGCCCCAGGCGCTATCGATCTCTATTTCGCCGAGTTGCGGGAAGGTTTTTCGCACACTCTCGACCACTTGGCTCACCAGCCACTTCAAGGGCGGTGGATCCAGCACGCGATTCCTTTCAAAGATCCGATCGTCTTTGGTCAGGAGCGCCGGCATCGAATCCGGCCCCGAAAGGAACGATCTGCCGATGCCGAGCCTGACGTTCTTCAGTCGGCGCAAGAACTGCGGCATGAATTCCCGTCCATACCGGATAGCCTGTGGCGTGATTTCGAGGTTCGCCTTGCCGCTGATCGCAAGCGTATAGCTACCGTCAAGTCGGCGCGTAATCGTGCAGTAGGGTGTGGAGACTGCCTCGCCTATGTTGATTGTCGGGGTGGAACGCAACGCGGTCTGTCGGATGCTCGCTTGGGGAAAAGTGATTCCGAGCGGTCTCAGGAAGCGCGAGGACCAGGCGCCGGCGGCGCACAGCACCGCGCTGGTTCTGATGTAGCCTTTCTCCGTGTGCACGCCCGCAATCTTGCCAGTGGCCAAGTCGAACGCCCGCGCGGCGCATCCCTGGTGGATCGTGGCGCCCAGAGCTCTGGCCCCATCGGCGATAGCCGGCGCCGCGAGCGCAGGTTCGGCCTTGCCGTCCCGTTCCGAATAGGTCCCGCCGACCCATTTGCCGCGCGCTTCGGGGACGCGCTCGGCCACCTCCGCCCGGCTCAGCACGCGGGTGTCGACCTCGTACTCCCTGGCGGCCTCGCGCCACCTTTCCCAGCCGGCGAGCACAGCCTCGTCTTGGGTGGCATAGACAAGACCGCAGCGTCGAAATCCGAGGTCCCGATTGATATCGCGCGTGAGCTCGTCCCACAATCTCATGGAGATCACTGAGAGCGGCAGTTCGCGCCGGTCGCGGTTCTGCTGGCGGCACCAACCCCAATTTCGGCTCGATTGTTCACAGGCGATGTGGCCCTTCTCGAGCAGCGCCACGGAGAGGCCACGCTTCGCCAGGAAATAGGCGGCCGTAGAGCCGAGGATGCCGCCGCCGACGATGACGACGTCGGCGGCGGCCGGAAGACGCTCATCGCTGTGAATGCGTTCGACTCGGGGCGACATGTTCTAACCAGCCTCGGCTGCCAAGAATGCGGAAGCAAAGTTCCGATCAGCCTTTCATCCCATCGTTCGCTCGACAGAATGTGCCGAAATCATCTGGGATTTCGTGACATGATCGGGTTTTTGACCGCTTGATTGATCCGATCTGCTCAAGCCCGGGCGAGTCCCTGTTAGGCAGAAGCCGCCGCAATCTGCTAGCAAGTGTGTTGGGTCGCGCTTGAGGGCCTTGAAGTGGTTCGTGTTTTCAATTCCGGTCGTGATGCCGCGAACTGAATGCGGCCAGCCCAGACCCAGCGCCCGAAAGAACGCTACGACTTCGTCAACTGACAGCTCGGTATACACAGCCATGGCGAAAAAGCGGTTCTGGATTGCCGAAGCGGCTGTTCAGCGGGCCGCAGCCTGCAGTGCTTCGGCGATAAAGGTCTTTACGGTCTGCACATCGGCGGGAAGCAGTTTGAACCGCCTGGCCAATTGCTCGATGCCATCGAACCGGTCCGGACGATCGGGCTCCCGGCCCAAAGCCTCCCGGATAGTCGTGGCAAATTTGGCCGGCAGAGCTGTCTCGAGCACGATCATTGGCACGCCCGCCACGGAATGTCGGCTCGCGACCTTCACCCCATCTGCCGTATGCGGATCGATCAGCGTATTGAAACGCTGCCAAACATCACGGATCGTCTCCAACCGGTCGGCATGGCTGCTTTTCCCGCTGCGGAAACCGAAACGATCCTCCGCCTGCGCAAAGGCGGAGCCCCCGCTTAAATCGAACGAGCCGCATTTCCGCAATTGATCGTCAAACAGCGATTTCGTCCGGCCGGCATCGCGACCGAGCAGGTCGAACACGAAACGCTCGAGGTTCGACGCTTTCGAGATATCCATCGAAGGGCTTGAGGTTTCATAGGTGTCCGCAGGGCCTCGCAACCGATAAACGCCGGTGCGGAAGAATTCATCGAGCACATCGTTCTCATTGGTCGCAACCACGAGACGGGATATGGGAAGACCCATCATGCGTGCGACATGCCCGGCGCAGACGTTCCCGAAATTGCCCGAGGGAACGGCGAAGTCGACCTGTGAGGAATTCTCTTCGGTCACCTGAAAATAGGCGGAGAAGTAATAGACCACTTGAGCCACCAGCCGGGCCCAGTTGATCGAATTGACGGCGCCGATCCGGTGGCGCCTCTTGAAGCCGGCATCGCCAGACACCGCTTTTACGATGTCCTGGCAATCGTCGAACACTCCTTCGATGGCGATGTTGTAGATGTTTTCGTCAAGCAGGCTGAACATCTGGGCCTGCTGGAAGGCGCTCATGCGTCCGTGCGGCGACATCATGAAGACACGGATGCCCGTCTTGCCGCGCATGGCATATTCCGCCGCGCTTCCCGTGTCGCCGCTGGTCGCCCCGAGGATGTTCAATTCCTCGCCCCGACGGGCTAGTTCATATTCAAGCAGGTTGCCAAGCAACTGCATGGCCATGTCCTTGAACGCCAGGGTTGGGCCGTTCGACAGTGCCGCGACGTGAAGGCCCCATCCCGAGCGCGCGCACGGGTGTGATCCGATCGCTCCTGAAAAGCTCGGGCGTATAGGTCTTCGCGCAGATGGCCTTCAGATCCCCAGGTGGAATATCGTCGATGTAGAGCGACAGGATTTCGAAGGCGAGCTCGGAATACGACAAGCCCCGCCACCGATCCAGCATGGCATTGTCCACAATCGGGTAAGTCTCGGGCACATAGAGCCCGCCATCGGGCGCCAGACCTTCCAGCAGGATGTCGCGGAACGACCTGCGTTCGGGATGGCCGCGCGTTGAGATGTAGTGCATGTGATGCTTTTCCTCATGCCCACGATCGTCGCCTCGGCTTTCAGCGGCGGGCCCGCCACCAGGCGATCTTGTCCTGCAAGCCATAACCTTTGATGATCGCCGGCAAGAACCAGGGATCGCCCCTGTAGAAAGGGATGGAAGCCGGCGGTCGGAAATCGAAAGCCGTGCTGGCTTCCGGCGCGCGGCCGATCAGCTTGTAGGCGGCACGCGTACCGACCCACGGTGCCCAGACCACCCCGGAACCGCAAAAGCCGGTGGCATAAACGACGCCATCCTTCTCGAAGATGCGGGGCAGCATGTCGCGATTCATGGCCACGTTGCCGAACCAGCTGTGCGAAAAGCGAACCTTCTCCAGCTCTGGGAAGAGCTCTACCAGACCATTGCGAAGGCGGACGGTCGGGGCGGTCGGATCGCTGTTGCCGCGGGAACTGTCTCGCCCACCGAGCAGAATGCGCGTGCCGTCAGGCGAAGGACGATAGTAGAAGCCCAGCTCCCGGTTCTCGCCCATCATCATCAGCCTGGGCATCAGCCGCGCCATCAATTCAGGCGGTAGTTCCTCGGTGGCGATAATTCGGCTGCGAACCGGCACCAGCCGTCGGCGAAGGAATGGATCGGCGGCGTCGGTATAGCCGTTGGTGCAGACCAGCACCTGCCGAGCCTGAACAGTCCCGGCCGATGTCGCGACACGGAACCCGGACCCATCTTTCTCGATGGAAATCACGGGCGTTCGTGAGTGGACTGTCAGCCCGGAAGCCAAGGCAATCCGTAGGAGCTCGGCGTGCAACTTAGCCGGGTGCAAACCGCCAATGTCCATCCGAACCGTCCCGCCTCGGTAGAAGTCGGTGCCGATGTAGTTGCCCTGCTCGCCATGCGGAACAGCGTAAGATTCGATCCCTAGCCTCTTCGCCAGCGCCTCGGCGCCGCGGGCCATCTTCTCGTACTGGTCATATCCGATAGCACCCGTGAACCGGCCGACCAGCTTGAAATCGCAGTCGAGCGCCTCGGTCTTGATCAAGTCATAGAGGAACTCGCGCGCGAGCTTGCCTTCGGCCTCAATCGCCTTGGCTTTGGCCTCGCCAAAACGCCTGGTGATCGTGGCATGGTCCGGTCGGATCGATCCGCTGGTGATCCCTCCGTTGCGCGACGAGGCTCCTTCGCCAGGGTTCATGGCATCGAAAGCTGCAACCGAACGCCCTTCTCGGGCCAGCACGAGCCCGGCCGAGAGACCAGCGTAGCCGGCGCCCACAATCGCCACGTCCAGCCTCCTGGCCAGGGGCTGTGAGGGCAGCGCCCCGACGGGCGCGGCTTCCCACCAGTATGGCGTGTTCTTGTCCGCGACTTTGGACCATTGCATCTGAGTAGCTTTCCGTTTCGTAAGGATCGGCATTGGGCCGCGTGCGGCGATGAGATCAGACACGATCGTCCCTCACGTCGAGGGCATCTCGCAGGCCGTCGCCGATGAAATTGAAGCTGGTCACCGCTATGGTGATGGCGGCCCCAGGGATGATCGCCAGCCACGGCGCGCTTGCCAGATACTGCTGGGCGCCGTTCAGCATGTTACCCCAGCTCGGCAGAGGCGGCTGGATTCCGTAGCCAAGAAAGCTGATGTAGGACTCCATGAGAATCGCGCGGGCGACCGTGAGGGTGGCGGCGACAATGATAGGACCCATGGCGTTGGGGAGGATCTCGCGGAACATGATGTGGGTTCCGCTCAATCCCAGCATCCGCCCAGCCAGCACAAACTCGCGCTCACGCAGTGAATGGACCTCGGCCTCCACGATCCTGGCCACTTCCATCCAGCTTGTGAGGGCGATGACGACGGTGATCATGGCGGGGCTTGGCTTCAGGGCGGCTGCCAAGGCCAGCAGTATGAAGATCGAAGGGAAGGACAGGAAGCCGTCGACCGTACGCATCAGCGAGGCGCCGATCCACCCGCCACGATAACCCGCAATGACCCCCACCAGAGTACCGATGACTGTCGACAACAGCATGGCGAAGAAGCCCACCAGCAGTGAGATTCGCCCCGCCATTAGAAGTCTTGCCGCAAGATCGCGGCCGAGGGGGTCGGTGCCTAGAAAGTGGTAACCGGTCAGCGGGGGAGAAAAGCGGGCTCGCAGGTCGATATACAACGAATCGTAGGGCAGGAGATGGGGCCCGAGGACGCAGGCCAGCGTCAGCAGGGTGATGAGGGCCAGTCCCAGCAAGGCCAGGTGATGGCTCATGAAGCGACGTGCGGCGCGGCTGTGCCACCAGCGGCTCGGTCCTGCATTCATGGAGAGAGCGGTCATTTTGGCGATCTCCTCTTGGGGCGCCGCTTACGCGAGACGGATGCGCGGGTCGACGAGGGCGACCACGACGTCAGCGATCAGGTTGCACAGGATGACCAGGAGAGCGGAGAACATCAGCAGCCCCATGACAACCGGATAGTCGCTGTAACCCAGGCTATCGAGGAACAACCTTCCCATTCCTGGCCAGGTAAAGACGGTTTCGGTCACCAGCGCGCCAGTCAGGATGCTGGGAAGCTGCATCCCCGCCAGCGTAATCATCGGCAAGAGTGCGTTCCCGACGACATGCTTCATCAGAATCCGGCGTTCACTCAACCCCTTGGCCCGAGCCGTCTTGACGAAGTCCTGGCTAATGGCGTCGAGGGTCGCCGTCCTCATGTAGCGGCTCCAGATCGCGACATGGACCAGCGACAGCACGACACTTGGCAGGATCAGATGGTGGAGGTAGCCAAGGATCGAGTCATCGCCGATCTCGGACATATTGCCCGCTGGCAGCCAGCCCAACTTCAGGGAAAAGACGTAGATACCGACCAGTCCAAACCAGAAGGTAGGGACCGACAGTGCCACCATGGCGCCGACAGTTGCGAGATAATCGAATAGTGAATAGCGGCGCGTGGCGCCACGGATTCCGATCCAGGCGCCAACGGAGATAGCAATCACCGTTGAGGACCCCATCAGCAGCAGCGTCGCAAACAGGTGGCTGCCAATGACTTGCAATACCGGCGCCCCGTCGCGGAAGGAGTGACCCCAATCGCCATGCACCAGTCGCCATGCCCAGTCCAGATATTGAATCCATATTGGGCGATCAAGGCCCAGCAGCCCCTTGAGGCGCTCGATATCCTGCTGGGTCATTCCAGGATCAAGCCCAAATTGCGCCAGCGGGCCCCCAGGAAGGAGGTTCAAAATGCCGAAGCCGATGATCGAAACGATCACAAGCAGCACCAGGCTCTGCGAGAGGCGATTGAGCAGGAAGCCGCGCATTCCAGTCCTCCATGATGCATTTGCAGTTCGGTCTGTTACCGCCGCCCGCGCGAAAATCGGGCGGCGGCAAGGGCGCGATTAAGCCTTCCACCGCCAGCTTGCGGCATGCCACGACGCGGTGCGCGTATTGGCATTGGGCTCGAAACCGTCCAGTCCCTTCTTGCGTCCGAGCACGTTCGTAAGGGCCGACAGCGGCAGGAAGGGCAGATCATGACGCACTATTTCCTGCACGCGGTTATAGATCCCGCGCCGCTCCTCAGGATCGAAGATGCGAGCACCCTTTTCGAGAAGGGCATCGACCTCAGGATTGGAATATTGGCCGGTGTTCGAGCCGTGCCCGCCTTGAGCGGCGATTGCCTTCGTATGAAGGCGATTAGTGGCATCCGGGTCCGCGGCAATCAGATAGGTGACCCCCACCATAGCTGTGTCGAATTGCGACTTCAGCCAGAATTCGCCCCACATGACTGCGGGCGGCAGGTTCGAGATCTTCATTTCCACACCGATCTCGGCGAACGTCTGCTGTAGGAATTGCTGCGTCTGCTCGCGCAGATTGTTGCCAGACGTGGTTGAGTTGGTGAAGGACAGTCGCACTCCGTCCTTGGCTCGAATTCCATCCGGTCCCGGAACCCAGCCGGCCTCATCTAGAATCTGGCGCGCGCGGTCGAGATTGAACTCCTGCACCGGAAGGTTCGGATTGTAGTAATAGGACTCCTTCGGCATGAAGGTCTCGGTGAGCGTGCCCACGCCGTAGTAGATCGTGTCGACGATGGCTTTCCTGTCCATTGCGGCGTAGAGCGCCTGGCGCACTGCCAGGTCCTTGAACTGCGGACGGCCCAAATTGAGATAGATGGACTCCAGGGATGCCCCGGTCTCCAGCGTCACAACGCGGTCGGGAAGTTCGCGGGCTTCAGCGTAGTGGTCGGCAGTGATGTAGGACTGATCGACCAGGTCTACGTCGCCGCTCTTGAACTGCGTGTAGAGCACGGTCATATCGGGGATATACTTGAAAACGAGCTGCTCGACATAAGGGCCATCGCCGACATAATCGGGGTTGGCGACGAGTTCGATATGGTCGCCGGCAACGCGCTGATTCCATTTGAACGCGCCGGTGCCGATCGGCACCTGGTTGAACGCAGCTGTATTGGGATCGGCCTCCTTCTCCAGAATGTGCTTGGGCACCATGAAGGTTTCGGCCAGGAACGAAAGATAGGGCGCGAAAGCCTCTTTCATCCTCCAGGTGATCTCGGTAGGCGAAACCACTTTGATGTCCTCTACGAGCGAATGGCCGCTCGTACGCCAAGCCCGAAATTTCGGATTCGTGATGAGTTCAAGGGTGAATTTCACGTCCTCGGCCGTGAAGGGCTCTCCGTCATGCCATCGGACATTGTCGCGCAGACGCACGCGCCAGTTGAGCCCGTCCTCCGAAATACCGCCGTTCTTCTGGCTTGGTACCTCGGCCGCAAGATTCGGCTGAAGCACGCCTTCAGGGTCCATGCGGACCAGCGCGTCGAACACGGAGAAATGCACGGCGTCGTCTACTTCGATATGTGCCATCAAAGGATTGAAGACGGTCGGCTCCTGCGAAAGGCCGACGACAACGCGACCGGTTGGCTTGGTGGTGGTGCCCGCGAACGCAGGCTTACCGAGCAGGTTAGGCGCAATGAGACTCGCAGCCCCGCCTATCGCCATCATGCGTAGCGCGTCGCGGCGCGAGTAGTTAGATGTGGTGGTCGGTTGTCTCATGGTGGGTTCCTCCATTGTGGCGACAGGCGCCGTTACTTCTCATCCGTTTGCTGCGGCCGGGCAGGTTTTGCCAGGCTGCTCCCCCGGAATCGCGGCCACCAGCTCGCGCGTGTAGGCCGATTGCGGGTCCAGGAAGATTTGCGAGGGCGGTCCGCGTTCCACGATGCGCCCTTTCTGCATCACCGCGATCTCATCGCAAATCTGGCTGGCGACGCGCAGATCGTGTGTGATGAAGATCATCGATACGCCGGTCTCCCTCTGGATCTGGTCCAGAAGCTGCAGGATCTGCGCCTGAATCGATACATCGAGGGCCGAGACCGCCTCATCGGCGATCAGCAGCCTTGGCTTGAACATCAGCGCCCGCGCGATGCCTATGCGCTGGCGCTGACCACCGGAAAATTCATGCGGGTACCGGCTGAAGGCGCCGGCATCGAGCCCGACATGAGCTAACAGCGCCTTGGCCTCCTCACGCACTTGCGCATAGGGCGTGCCGTGCGCAACTGGGCCAACAGTAAGGATGTGACCGACAGTCGCGCGCGGGTTGAGCGACGCGAACGGATCCTGGAAGATCATCTGGATCCGCGGGCGCAGCGGGCGAAACTCGGTTTCGGAAAGCGCCGCGATATCTCGACCCTCAAAGAGAATACCGCCGCCGTCGCTACCCAGCAGCTTGATCAGAAGCCGGCCCAGCGACGATTTGCCGGAACCGCTCTCGCCGACGATCCCCAACGTGCGCCCCGGCGCCAGATCGAACGATACCTCGTTCACCGCCGGGACGATCCGCTGCGACCCGAACAGCGCACTGCCGCTGCGATACGTTTTCACCAGGCCTTCGACCTTGAGGATCGGCACTTTATCGGCTGGCGCCAGAGGAACACGGTCCTCGCCGGTAAGATGCGGGACGGCCGCGATGAGGCGACGCGTGTAGGGATGGCTGGGCGATTTCAGGACCTGTTGGGCGCTGCCGTGCTCGACAATGTGGCCCTTCTCCATCACCACCACGCTGTCCGCGATTTCGGCCACCACGCCGAAATCGTGGGTGATGAACATCACGCTCATTCCCTTGCGGCGCTGAATCTCGCGGATCAGTTCCAGGATCTGCGCCTGGGTGGTCACGTCAAGCGCAGTCGTCGGTTCGTCCGCGATCAAGACCGTCGGCTCAAGTGCGAGCGCCATCGCAATCATCACACGCTGCCGCTGCCCGCCGGAAAGGCGGAACGGATACTGGTGGTACATGAGTTCCGGGTCGGGCAGCCCCACCTCGGTCAGCAACCCGAGAGCGCGGGCGCGGCGGGACTTCGGGGTGCCGACGTCATGCGCCGCCATGACCTCGTCGATCTGCGCACCCACAGTCATCAGTGGATTGAGGGCCGAGAGCGGATCTTGAAAAATCATCGAAACGACCCGGCCGCGCATGCTGCGCAGCTTTTCGGACGGCATTCCTATGATGTTCGTACCATCCACATAGATGGCACCGGAGGCGACGCGGATCACTCGGGGAAGAAGCCCCATGATGGCGTTGGCGGTTACCGACTTGCCCGACCCGGACTCGCCGATGATGCACAGAATCTGGCCGCGCTTCAGGTCAAAGGAGATGTTCTTGACGGCGTGGGGCCGCTCCATGCCTTGCGGCAAGGTCACCGTGAGGTCCCGCACCGAAAGCACCACATCGAGGGCTGCTGCAGGTTGGATGCTTGCGGCCATTGCGATCACCTCCCTTTTCAACGGAGTGGGCCTACTCTGTTTCTGACCGCATCATCGCCCTTTGAGCAGAAGGTCACCACAGCGGCCATCGTTCGGCGTCTCGGCGCTCGCTGGCCTGCGACTGCGAAAGGCGGATCCTTTTCATCCTTGCGGCTCCCTTGCCGTGATTCAGTACGCAGAGCGGACGCTGTTCCCTTTTCTTGGAGAACTCCTCGAGGCAAAGCCCGCCTATTGGAAGCCCTCTGGAGCCTGTCCCACCATCAGGGATGGGTTGCTCCGTTCTTTAGCCAGTCTGAATGTTCTGGTTCCGCAGAGTCATCGAAACTTGGCCCCCTGGCAGCAGGAACTTCTGAATGAGCCGTCCAGATCGGCATTTCACTCTGGACCTGTTCCAGCACAGAAACCTGGATCATACCTCTATGTCGTTCATCTGGAAGTTCGCGCCTGGCATCGTAATGCCATTGATTGGTTGGTATCCCTGCCGCCCATCGCAGCGTCGGCAAAGGTACTGGACTAAGGGACAGTTGTGCCGCGAAAGCCTATGCAGGTGACGCGGCTGCACGAAGTGTGACCTGCTTGGACCGGTCAGGCGGAAGCTTTTCGCGAAACAAATGCCTGTCACGTAGGCGGCTAACGGCAGGATATTTTCGTCCAGGCACAAACTCCGGAGCCTGCCACTTCTGACCACAGGTTAGGATGCTTCAACATCGGAGCCCCTTCATGCCCGCGCCGCTCATGGCCATTAAGTCCACTCCGTCCTTGCCCCGGGAGGCGGACGTCGTCGTCATCGGCGGCGGCGTGGTGGGCGTGTTTGCGGCATACTATCTCGCGCGTCGCGGCGGCGGCGTCGCCCTGCTGGAGAAGGGGCGCGTGGCCTCCGAAAAGCCCAGCCGTAATTGGGGCTGGTGCCGCCAGCAGAATCGCGACGCGCGCGAACTGCCGATGACGAAGAGCGTCGATCTCTGGGAGAAGGCGGCGTACGAGACAGGCGAGGACACCGGCTTCCGGCGCTGCGGGCTCTTTTATCTCTCGCAGGATGAGAGCGAGCTGGCAGACTGGTTGAAGTGGAGCGACTTTGCGCGCAGGCGCGCCTGCGCGTTGATCCCCGAGTTTCGACGCGTCACCATTAGCCTGGCGCGGGACATAGGATTGCTGACACTATCACAGGCAGCAGGCCGATCGTCGATCCGCGTCCGTACCGGCCAGAGCGTCTGAAGACGGCCGCCTGGGGCAAGGTCGCGGAATTCTGAACCATACCACGGAGGCGTCTTTATGCGCGAATATAACATCGCCGCCATTCCAGCCGACGGGATCGGCCCGGAAGTCATAACCGCCGGCCTCCAGGTGCTCGAGGCGCTCGAGCAACGCTGCGGGGAATTCAAGCTTCGGGTCGAGCACTTCGACTGGGGCTCGGACTACTACAAGACCCACGGCCGCATGATGCCCGAAAACGGGGTGGCACAACTGAAATGTTTTGATGCGATTTTCTTCGGTGCCGTCGGCGCTCCGGATGTGCCCGACGACATCACGCTTTGGGGTTTGAGGCTGCCGATCTGCCAGGGCTTCGACCAATACGCGAATGTGCGGCCGACCAGGATCCTGCCTGGGATTTCCTCGCCGCTCGCCGCCGTCGGCCCCGGCGATCTGGATTGGGTGATCGTACGCGAAAATTCCGAGGGCGAATACTCCGGCCACGGCGGGCGAGCTCACCGGGGTCTACCTGAGGAGGTCGGGACCGAGGTCGCGATCTTCACCCGTGCCGGTGTGACGCGCATCATGCGCTACGCGTTCCGGCTCGCCCAGTGTCGGCCGCGAAAGCTTTTGACCGTCGTCACCAAATCGAACGCGCAACGACACGGCATGGTAATGTGGGACGAAATCGCCGCCGAGGTCGCGCGGGAGTTCCCCGATGTCACGTGGGACAAGATGTTGGTTGATGCTATGACAGTGCGCATGACACTTAAGCCGCAGAGCCTCGACACTATCGTCGCTACCAATCTCCACGCGGATATTCTGTCCGATCTGGCCGGCGCCCTCGCGGGCAGCCTCGGCGTGGCGCCGACAGCCAACATTGATCCGGAGCGGCGTTATCCCTCGATGTTCGAGCCCATCCATGGCTCTGCATTCGATATTACCGGCAAGGTGATTGCCAACCCTGTCGCCACATTCTGGACCGCCGCCCAAATGCTCGAGCACCTGGGCGAGGATGAAGCAGCCGCCCGATTGATGCGAGCCGTGGAAGCTGTAACGGCCAAAGATGTGCTGACACGGGACGTAGGTGGCGATGCCACCACGCAGGAAGTGACGCATGCCGTGTGCCGGGCGATCCACGGCTCGAACGTTTGAGGTCTGAGATGAAGCTCGACAAGATCGACGTCAGGATCCTGTCCGAATTGCAAAAGAACGGGCGCATATCCAATGTCGAGCTGGCTGAACTCGTCCACCTTTCACCGAGTCCCTGCCTAATGCGGATGAAGAAGCTTCAGGCGGAGGGCTTCATCATCGGCTATTCAGCCCAGATCGATGTCTCCAAGCTTGGGCAAACACTAACCGTCTTCACTGAGATCACGCTCAGGAACCATCGCCAGAACGACTTCGCACGGTTTCTTGCGACGGTCGAAAAGATCGATTCCGTTATCGAATGCCATCTCGTTTCAGGCGGCTACGACTATCTCGTTAAGTTCATCACGGCGGGAATCACGGAGTACCAGACGATCATGGAGCGGCTGATTGAGATGGATATCGGCATCGACAAGTACTTCAGCTTTGTCGTGCTGAAGTCGCCAGTTGTGAAGGCGCACCTGCCGCTTGATGCAATATTCGACCAATGAGGGAGTGGCTGCCCCGCCTAAGGGCAGCCGCGCGACCAGTCATTCTCTCATCACTGCCCGCAGGTCCTTGTCTTCGAGCGTCTGGTTGAGCGTCTGCCGCGTGCGTTCGATGATCCCGTCAATATCCTCATCCGTGCAGCAGAGCGGCGGCGCATAACCCAGGACGCCGTTGGCGAAGGCGCGGATAACAAGGCCGTTCTCCCACGCACGGTCGAATATGCGGCGCGCCGGATCGGCCTCCGGAGGCAAGGGCGTCTTACGCTCCTTGTCGGTGACCAGTTCGACCGCGGCCAGCATGCCGCGACCGCGTACGTCGCCGACCAGCGGGTGGTCATCGAGCGAGCGAAGACCCGCCATCAGTCGCTTTCCGGCCTTTCGCCCGTTGTCCAGCAGACCTTCCTCGTAGAGGCGCAGGCATTCGAGGGCGACCGCTGCGCTCACGGGGTGAGCGGAATAGGTGTAGCCATGGCCGACCAGCGCCTTGCCGGCCCCGTCCGCGATGGCGTTGTATACGTGGTCGGACATGAAGACTGCTCCCATCGGAACGTAGCCAGAGGTCAACCCCTTCGCGGTCGTCATAAGATCCGGAACCACATCGTCCTCCTCGCAGGCGAATAGCGGACCGGTGCGGCCGAAGCCGGTGATGACCTCGTCGGCGACGAACAAAACGCCGTTTTCCGTGCAGACCGCGCGCATGGCCTTCAGCCAGCCCGCCGGCGGAACAAGCACACCGCCCGAGCCCTGGATCGGCTCCACATAGAAGGCGGCCACGCGATCCGCGCCGATATCCGCGATCTTGGCCCGAAGGGCCGCGACCGAAGCGTCAATGACGGCCTGAGGATCGGAGCCGACCGGATTGCGATAGGCATAATGCGACGGGATCTTATGCTGCCAGTCGTAAGGCACCCCGAAACCTGCATGGAAGACCGGCAGCGCGGTGAGGCCGGAACCCGCCGTCGAAGAGCCGTGGTAGCCGTTCTCGACCGAGATGAACTGGTCCTTCTGCGGCGTTCCCTTGGCGTGATAGTAGTAGCGGATGAAGCGGATCGTGCTATCGACCGCGTCGGAGCCGCCGAGCGTGAAATAGATGTGGTTCAAGTCGCCGGGCGCCAGTTCGGCGAGCCTGGCGGCGAGACGAATGGCCGGTTCTGAGCCCAGCCCGAAATAGCCCGTCGCGTAAGGAAGCTCCCGCAGCTGTTTCGTCGCGGCCTCGACGATGCTGTCCTGCCCGTACCCGACATTGACGCACCACAGCCCAGCGAAGCCATCGAGGAGCGTGTGTCCCGTTGCGTCGGTCACCGTCGCACCCCTGGCTGATTTCAGCACCCGCACACCCATCGCCTCATGACTGCGATAGGACGCGACCGGGTGCACCAGATGCGCGCGATCAAGTTCGATCAGCGAATTCGCAAGCATTTCTTCCTCCAGATCAACCGAAAGCCTGAGGTGCATAGGCTAAGCCGCCGAAGACAGCAGTTGCTCCCGACGCGGGGCCATGCGCTACGCGTTTTCACTAGGGTTTGCCGCTCCCGCCGCATCTTCTGCCGACCGGCGGCCGACAGGCTGTGTGCCGCCAAAAGCTCGAAGAAATACCCAGCGCAACTCTCTGCCAAAGCAGCGATGGAATACAAAACGATCTGCTTCGGATCGCGTGAAATGCGGCGACTAGTCTTCCACGCGGCTAACTATGGTGCTTGCGGTACAGGCACGCTGTGCCGAGAGATAGGAGGATGGTCGCTATGACCAAGTTCAGACCGAAATACATCACCTTCGACTGCTACGGTACGTTGACCAATTTCGACATGGCAGGTGCCGCGAAGCGCGTCTACGGCTCGCAACTATCCGCGGTTGCAATGACGCAGTTCATCAAGGACTTCGCTGCGTATCGCCTGGACGAGGTTCTAGGTGCCTGGAAGCCCTACGCCGAGGTCGTGCACAATGCCATCGAGCGTACGTGCAAGCGCAACGCTGTTCCATTCCGCCCGGAAGACGCCCAGCGTATCTATGAAGAAGTACCGACATGGGGCCCGCATCCGGATGTGCCGGCTGGCTTGGCCAAAGTCGCCAAGGAGATCCCGCTGGTGATCCTGTCGAACGCGATGAAGAGCCAGATCATGTCCAATGTCGAGAAGCTGGGCGCGCCGTTTCACATGGTCATCACCGCTGAGGAGACCGGTGCCTACAAGCCACAGATGAAGGGCTTCGAATACATGCTCGACAAACTTGGCTGCGGACCGGAGGACATCACCCATGTCTCCTCCTCGTTCCGCTACGACCTGATGACCGCCTACGATCTGGGCATCAAGAGCAAGGTCTGGGTGAACCGCGGCCACGAGCCGGCTAACCCGTTCTACGAATACACCGAGGTCAAGGATATCGGCGGGCTCGCCGCCGCCGTCGGCCTGGAGCCCATTCGTAAGATCGCTTGAGGCTGGTCTTCCGCCTGTCGCAGCATCTGAAATTTCGAAATGAGAAAGGGGCGGTCGAACCGCCCCTTTCTCATTGGTAATCGCGCTGTTGATGCTGGGCAAAGTCTCTAGTTCAGCCCGCCGACGTGAAGTGCCTTGACCTCGAGATACTCTTCAATACCGAGCTGGGAACCCTCGCGTCCGAGCCCCGACTGCTTCACCCCGCCGAATGGCGCGACTTCTGTCGAGATCAGCCCGGTGTTGAGTCCGATCATGCCGAACTCCAGCGCTTCGGCGACACGCCAAGACCGCTTGAGGTTTTCCGTGTAAAAGTAGGCGGCCAGGCCAAAGGGTGTGCCGTTCGCGATCGCGATGGCTTCGTCCTCGGTCTGGAAACGGAAGAGCGGGGCGACGGGGCCGAACGTCTCTTCCGATGCCAGGAGCATTTCGGTTGTCGCGTCGCCGAGCAAAATGGGACGGGCGTACTGCCGGCCCTCTGGCACCATATCCCTCTGGCCGATGATCCTTGCGCCTTTCTCGAGGGCATCGGCAACGTGCCGCTCGATCTTCTCGATGGCGGCACGGTTGATCATCGGCCCGATGGCAACGCCTTCATCAGTTCCGGGGCCAACCTTCATATCTGCGACCCGGCTGGCTAGCTTTGCGGCAAACGCCTCATAGACGCCAGCCTGCACGAGAATCCGGTTGGCGCAGACGCAGGTCTGGCCGCCATTGCGGAACTTCGAGTTTACCGCACCTTCGACGGCGAGATCGAGATCCGCGTCATCGAAGACAATGAACGGCGCGTTGCCGCCGAGCTCAAGGCTGAGCCGCTTAATGCTATCGGCCGCGCCCTTCATCAGCAGAGCGCCGACGCGCGTGGAGCCGGTGAAGGAAATCTTGCGCACCGTCTCGTTGGCCATCAGTTCCTTGCCTATCTCTGCCGGCATGCCGGTGACGATGTTGATCGCGCCTGCCGGAATGCCTGCTCGCTCCGCCAGAACGCCGAGCGCCAGCGCCGAGAACGGCGTGAATTCCGACGGCTTGATGACCACGGTGCAGCCGGCGGCAAGGGCCGGCGCAACCTTACGGGTGATCATCGCGTTCGGAAAATTCCACGGGGTGATGATAGCGCAGACGCCGACCGGTTCCTTCAGTACAAGAATGCGGCGATCGGCGGTTGGTGATGGTATGGTCGAGCCGCCGATCCGGCGTGCCTCTTCCGCGAACCATTTGACGAAGGAGGCGCCATAGCGGATTTCGCCACGTGCCTCGGCAAGCGGTTTGCCTTGTTCCAATGTCAGGAGGTGCGCCAGATCTTCTGCGTTCTCCAGCATCAGGTCGTGCCAGCGCTCCAGAAGGGTGGCGCGTTCGGCGTGTGTGCGCGCCCTCCAACCCTTGAACGCCTCGGCGGCCGCGTCAATGGCAGCACGGGTCTCGTTTCGGCCCATGTCGGGGACCGTTCCCAGCACTTCGAGACTGGCAGGATCGATCACCTCGACCGTTGCCTGGCTGTGAGCATGTTGCCAGACGTCACCTATCAATGCGCGCTGGCGGAACAGGTCCGCGTCCTTCAGGACGCCAATCTTCGTCATTACGTTCATGGTCTTTTCCTCTGTCCTTTCACGTCAATGACGCTAGTACCGCGCGCGTGATCGTTTCCGTGGTATCCTTGCCAGCGACCGTCCCGATGCCCCGCTCGGTCACGGACTCGATCGCCGACATCATTTCGGACGCCGCATGCCCTTCGCCCAGATGATCGAGCATCATCGCGCCGGACCAGATTGCGGCGATCGGATTGGCGATGCCGAGATGCGCGATGTCCGGCGCCGAACCATGGACCGGCTCGAACATGGAAGGCGCGTTGCGATCAGGATTGATGTTGGCAGCGGCGGCATAACCCAGCCCGCCCTGGATGGCTGCTCCGACATCCGTGAGGATGTCGCCGAACAAGTTCGAGGCGACGATCACGTCGAGGCTTTCCGGCGCCAGGACCATGCGTGCGGCCATGGCGTCGATGTGGTAATGCGAGACCTCCACATCGGGATAGCCCTTCGCTACCTCGCGCGTGACCTCATCCCAGAACACCATGGAATGTTTCTGCGCATTGGATTTCGTGACCGATGCGAGCTTCTTCCGGCGCGCCCGCGCCTGTTCGAAGCCGAAACGGAGGATCCGTTCGACCCCCGCACGCGTGAAGATCGCCGTCTCGATCGCGACCTCGTTGGCCGTGCCGGAATGGACGCGTCCGCCGGCGCCTGAGTATTCGCCTTCCGTGTTCTCGCGGATGCAAAGGATGTCGAAGCCCTCCGAGCGGAGGGGGCCCTCGACTCCCGGCAACAACCTGTGCGGCCTTATGTTGGCATATTGCGTGAAGGTTTTCCGGATGGGCAGCAGCAGTCCATGCAGCGATACCGAATCGGGCACTTCCGCGGGCCAGCCTACAGCGCCGAGGAGGATCGCATCGAATTTTCGCAGTGTCTCGATGCCGTGCGGCGGCATCATTGCGCCCGTCTCAAGGTAATAGGCGCACGACCATGGGAAGCTTGTGCCCTCCAGCGCGAAACCGCCACGACCGGCGGCCGCCTGCAGCACCTGCCACGCGGCGTCCGTCACGACCTTGCCGATGCCGTCACCGGGAATGAGGGCTATGGGGTAGGATTTCATCGACGCCGTCCTATGAATCGACATGCAAGCACTGATAAGTTCGGTAGGTGAGTTCGGTCCCGGGGCGCGATCGGACGGCCACAGGGCCACCAATGTTCCAGCCGCGTCCCGTCTCCTCCGGCCTGCCGGTAGGATAGTGGGCCGCGCACCGCATTTTTGATCGAGGATGAGCCGCCTGACGGCGTCGAATCGCGCGAAGCGACCTTTTGGAAGTCGATCGTTCCGCGGCTACGGCGTGCCAGAGGCGGCCCGACCCGGATCACGGCGATCAGTCGTTCACGACGACGTAGATCTTGCGCACCGTCTCGATCGTGCGCCAGACGCCGACGAAGCCGGGTTTCATCACGAAGCTGTCGCCGGCGCCGTAGGTCGTGGTCTCTCCGCCCTTTTCCTCGATCTCGATCACACCTGAAAGGATGTGGCAGAATTCGAAGGTCGTGCCTTTGATGGAATGCGTCACGCCGGGCGTCGCTTCCCACACACCGCTCAGCACCTTCTCCGCCTTCGAGACGTCCTGAGGCCAGCTCTTGAAGGATGGATTGCCGGAGATCAGCCGCTCCGGCAGCGGCAGCGACTCTTTGGGCGCGAAGGAGGGATTCGTGTCGATTTTGATGAGCAGTGACATGTGAGGTTCCTGTTAGTAGCCAAGTGTCCGATCGACAAGGCCGATCAGTTCTTCCCCGGCGCGGTGGCGCCGGATGTTTTCGACGACCGATTGCGCCGCCGTGTGCGGCTGGGTCACGGACGCGATGTGCGGGGTGATGATCACCTTAGGATGCGACCACAGTGCATGGTTTTTCGGCAGTGGCTCCGGATCGGTGACGTCGAGCATTGCCGCCGCAAGTCGGTCGCTGTCGAGCGCCTCGATCAGCGCGATCTGGTCGAGTTGCTGGCCGCGGCCGACATGCAGCAGACGCGCCCCAGCGGGCACCAGGGCGAAGAGCTGCGCATTGAGCATGCCGCGCGTTTGTTCCGTCAGCGGCAGCAGACAGACGAGAATATCCGTTTGCTTCAGAAGGGCGGCCAACTGATCCTCGCCGTGAAAGCAGGTGACGCCCTCGATCCGCTTTTCGCTGCGGCTCCACCCGGCAAGCTGGAACTGGAAGGGCTTGAGGCGCTCGAAGGCCGCCTGTGCCAGCATGCCGAGCCCCAGAACGCCAACTCGACATTCATGGGCTTGGCGCGCCGAAATACCCGTCCAGGCCTGCCTTTTCTGTTGGTCGAGGTAGGCTGGAAGGTGGCGGTGAAGTGCCAATACGCCGAGAGCGACGTACTCCTGCATCATGCGGATGATGCCGTCCTCGACCATGCGAACCACTTTCACGTGGCCAGGCACGATATCCGCCCTAAACTGATCGACGCCCGCACCAATGGAAAACAGCACTTCCAGTTTGCGGTAGCGTGAGATGTCGTCAGGTAGGGTCCAGGTGATGAGATAGCGGATCTTCTCGGGGTCAACCTCTTCGCTGCAATGGAAGAACTCCAAATCCGGCAGCTCTCTCGCGAAGACATCGCGAAAAACAGCGCTGCGTGCTGCATCGGAATTGAAGAGAAACGCCATCGAAACCGCCCCTCCTGTCACGCCGCAAGTCGGGTGGCGAGGTCCTCGATGAACTTCCGGCATGCCGCGAGTTCGTCGAGTTCGATATATTCATTCGGGCGGTGGGCTCGCCCGATCTCGCCAGGACCGCAAATGATCGCGTCGATGCCGGCCTGCTGGTAAAGCCCTGCTTCAGTTCCATAGCTGACTGCCGTGAGCGGCTCCTGCCCGGTCAGTTGCGTCAGCGTTGCCGCCAGCTCACTTCCGTTCAGCGGCGCAAGGGCCGGGTAGAAACTCAGTTCGTGCCAAGCAACCTCGAAGCCGCTATCGCGCAAGGCAAACAGCTGGGCCTTCACAGGCTCCAGCAAAGAAGGCGGAGAGACACCCGGCACGGCACGCACCTCGATATCGGCAGTGCATCGGTCAGGGACGATGTTGACGGCTTGTCCACCCGCGATGACGCCGACCTGCAACGAAGAATATGGGGGCTCGAAATTGTCGTCGAGCGGCCCGTCTGCAAGCGATTGGCCATAGGCCACGGCATGGGTGATCACGCCGGCCATGGCGTGTACCGCATTGAGCCCAAGGTCGGGCCGTGACGAATGGCCGGATCGGCCGATCAACTCGAGCCGTGCGGCGGCCTTCCCCTTGTGGGCGCGCACAGGCTGCATCCGGCTCGGCTCTCCGACAATCGCGCCAAGCGGCTTTTCGCACAGGCCCGGCAGCGCGGCCAGGAGATGCGGCACGCCGCGACATCCCGCCTCTTCGTCGTAGGAGAACGCGAGATGAACCGGCTGCCGCAGGTTCATGGCCGCAAGTCCCGGGAGCGCTGCCAAAACGCATGCCAGGAAGCCCTTCATGTCAGTGGTGCCGCGGCCGTAGAGCCTGTCGCCGTCCCGACGCAGGATGAACGGATCCGAACTCCATTCAGGCTCACCGGCCGGCACGACATCCAGATGTCCGGAGATGATGTAGCCCTGATGCTCGCGCGGGCCGATCGTGACGAATAGGTTAGACCGGTCGCCCTCGGGACCGGGGAGGATCGTTACGTCGGCTCCGGCTGCCTGGCAGTAGTCGCGGATCCAATCGACGATCGCGCCGTTTGGCGTGCCTACAACGGAGGGAAATGCAATTAGCCTCGCGAGAATCTCTTGCACGTTCATCACGGCCACTTCTGCTTGCCACTCAGCGGATGCGACCAGCGTAACCACCGGCAAGCGTGTTCCTTGCCGAATCGCGTCGTGCTTCGGCCGAAGATTGCGAAAAAGCGCCTCGAACCAGCCGAACCTGCTGGCTTTCCGATGTAAAGTTGCGGCAAAAGAGGACCGTCGCAGACATGGCAATGGGCGGCAGGATCAACACCGCGTGTGTTCGCAACCCTGGGGGCATTGTTGAAGGAGCGGATCGACTGACATGAAGAGATCAGTGCGCCTGAAATCCTTCGAACTCGTCGCGCAAGACATCAACGATGTCGACGTTGAACTGCTGCACGCGCTGTCGATCTCGGTTCGCTGGCCGCATCGGCCCAAGGACTGGGACCTGCTGCGTCGGGCTGGGCACGGCATCGTTGCCGTTGACGGCATTGGGCGTGTCTTCGGAAGCGCGATGTGGTTTCCTCAGGGGGACGACTTTGCCACCATCGGACTGGTGATCACGACACCCCGCACGCAGGCGCAGGGTGGTGGCCGATGGCTCATGGAGCAAATATTTGAGCAGTGCGGCGATCGCAATCTGAGCCTGAACGC
This sequence comes from Mesorhizobium sp. ESP-6-2, assembly GCF_020164675.1. Lineage (NCBI taxonomy): Bacteria > Pseudomonadati > Pseudomonadota > Alphaproteobacteria > Hyphomicrobiales > Phyllobacteriaceae > Mesorhizobium > Mesorhizobium sp. ESP-6-2. The sequence continues at coordinate 226,821 of NZ_JAIUGT010000010.1, read as the reverse complement.
CACCCACGCCGCCTATCCCCTGTATGTTTCATTCGGCTTCACGAGCGAGGCGATCGTTTACATGCGTCAGGGAGAGGCCCCACAAACCCTCCCGGCAATGCCGCCTCTGGACGGGGGACTGAGGGACTTGCCCAGCGACAGGTTCAACGAAATTGCCGCGTTGGACGCGCGTGCATTCGGGACAGACCGTGCGAAGGTGCTTGCGTTGCTCGCAGAGGATGCCTCGATAGTCACTCTAAGCCGTGCCGGCGAGATCGTTGGCTACTCCATGTCTCGCGAGTTCGGGCGCGGCTTTGTGGTTGGCCCGACAGTGGCCCGAAACGACCAGGACGCTGTCCACCTGACAGCCGTCCATTTGAAAAGGTTGGCAGGTCGATTCACGCGTGTAGATACGCGCGAGCGCGATGGCGTGTTTGCCGAGTTTCTTCAGCAGAGCGGCCTCGGCATAGCTGAGACCGTGACGACAATGTCCAAAGGCCGCCGGTTCCTGAACCGGGAAAGCAATGGTCCCTGGGTTTATGGATTGGCCGGCCACGCGTTGAGTTGAATTCGAGCAGCAGCGCGGCAGCAACAGCGAAAGCGGCGATGGCCGTGCGCTGGGCGCCGGTGCTGGTATGTCGCAGATGGTGATCTCGCGATCGGAAGCGCAGCGCCGCCGGTGCCCTTACGATCTCGCGGAGTTCCTCGCCGTTCCGCCCTTCCAGAGGCCTGCGGCAATCGCGCTGCGCTTTGCGAACGGACTCGTAACCCGTTGGCGGATAACGATTACGTTAGGCGCTGAGGGCCGAGGGCATAGGAATTCGCAAGAAAATCAATGGCCTAGCGGATGGTTAGAAAACCCATATCCTTCGTATCGTCTCGTATGGTCTGGCGAACCTAAGGACAAGGAGGAGGAATAGTTTTTAATGCAAGGTGTGTCTCTGCCTTATCGCACAAGAAAAGACGATAAGGCCCGTTGAGCAAGGCTATGAGCACGGCTGCTTCGGGGCCGAAACCAGATTGTCTGCTTGTGGCGTCTGATCGTAGGAAACTGCCGTTCCGGTTAGCGACAAGACGCTGCCAGGCAACTTTATGCGGACAATGGCATCGGCAATTGCAGCGCCTTCAGAAGCGCCTCCTGGAATACAACAATGGGACGCCCCAGGCGCCCTGCCGGCGGTCGGTGCAGCATCCACACCCGGACGCGCGGCTTGAATTCCGGACAGTCGATGACCTCTACCTCTTCCCCCAACGAACTGGCTGCGAAGGCTGCGGGCGTCACGATCCCTATGCCATGGCCCCGGGCAACGAGCGACATACGAAGATCCGCGCTGAGGGCCTCCACGCCGATATGGAACGAGAGCCCCGCCGCTTCGATGCGCTGGCGAATGAAAGCTCGGAAGCCGCATCCGGTTTCGTTCAACACCCACGGAAAGCGCGCAAGGTCTGTAAGCGCGGTCGGATTCGGCACTCCCAGTTCCGGAGAGGCCACGAGCAGGACTTCCTCTGTACCGAGGTCCTGACCGACAAGGCCGTCCGGAGGACCGAGACCGTCCGCAAGGCACAGTGCAGCCGCGTCGAGTTCGCTCCGGGCGACCTGCTCGACGAGTCGCGGTGACCAGCCGGAAGTGACACGCAAGGTCAGTCGGGGAAATTCTTGACGCAAGCGATCGAGTGGGAGCGATAGTGCGGCATCGGAGAGGTAGGGCATCACGCCAAGACGGAACTCTCCGTGGATATCCCCCTGCGGCGACACGCTCGTCTTTAGATCCGCAAGCGAGCGCAGCACGCGCCGCCCATGCTCGTACGCCTCCCGCCCGGACGAGGTCGGCCTCAGAGGTTTCATCTGGCGGTCGAGAAGCGCCGTTCCGAGGCTATCCTCCAGATTCTGGATGCGGCGGGTCACGCCCGGCTGCGTAAGGTTTAATCTTACGGACGCTCCGCTGATCGAACCGGTCTCGACCACGGCGACGAAGGCTTCGAGATCACGAATGTTCATGCGCAACTCGCATAATGATAATGATAAGAATTAAATTGTCGCATGTTGTGTTGACGCTGTAAACCGTCCTGCTGAACCCTGCATTTGCGAGAGGAACTCCTATGTCCCTGAGAAACGACGTTGCCAATCAAGAGACGGGCCGAGATGAGTCCGCCGCCGGTGCAGCCCGCCCACCGACCCTGCTGTTTGCGTTTGCGGTTGGGGTGATCGTCACAAATCTCTTTGCGCCTCAGACCCTCGTGGGGCTGATTGGGCCATCGCTGGGGCTCGGAACCAAAGGCAGCAGTCTGGCCTCGACGGCGCCCCTGCTCGGCTACGCGACCGGGCTGTTCCTCCTTGTGCCGTTGGCTGACGTCCTGGAGAACCGGGCCCTGGTCACTCGCATGCTCGCCTGCGCGGCGCTGGCTGCCGGCGGCGCGTTCGTGGCCCCGACCGCGACGTCCTTTCTGGTCTTCCTCTTCCTTCTCGGAGCGTTCTGCTCCGCGATCCAGGTTCTGGTTCCAATCGCTGCTTCAATGGCCGACCCCGAGGGGCGCGGACGCGTTATCGGCGACGTGATGAGCGGGCTCATGGTCGGCATCCTTCTGGCACGGCCGTCGGCCAGCTTCATTGCAAGCTCATTGGGGTGGCGCGCCTTCTACGCGATGAGTTCGATCGCAATGATGGCGCTCACTGGCGTTCTTTTCATCCGCCTTCCCCGACGGCAGCCCGACACCCGCTCCCGATATCTCACCTTGATCGCCTCGCTCGGCCGTTTGCTCGCGTCCGAGTCGATCCTACGTCGGCGCGCACTGACGGCGAGCTTGACGATGGCGGCGTTCAGCCTTTTCTGGACCGCAATCGCACTCCGGCTGGCCGAGGCCCCGTTCGATCTCGGTCAGCGCGGCATCGCCCTCTTCGCGCTGGTTGGCGCCGGCGGCGCGATCGCGACGCCCCTCTTTGGCCGGATGGGGGACCGGGGATGGGAACGGCCTACGACGATCACCGCCCATATCGTCCTCATCGGCGCTCTCGGGCTCGCGATCTGGGCCGGATCGGTGCATTCGAACTCCTCGCTCCTGCCGCTTGTCATGATGGGGGCGAGCGCGGTTCTCCTGGATATCGGTGTCACGGGCGACCAGACTCTCGGCCGCCGCGCGATCAATCTGTTGCAGGCGGAGGCGCGTGGCCGCCTCAACGCCTTGTTCGTGGGCTTATTTTTTATCGGCGGAGCGATGGGGTCGGCGCTTGCCGGCGTAGCATGGGGTGTCGGCGGCTGGAACGCGGTTTGCGCCATCGGCATCTCGTTGAGTGTCCTGTCGGTAGCTAGCCAAATTGTCCGGTTTGGTAGCACATGATCTGTCCGCTTCTGTTTTGGCGTCGAAGCGGTCACGCGGCTTGCCTGATGGGGGCAAGTGTCTTCGATTGCGGCACCGTCAGAGCTGTAGCGAGCGATGTGGCGCGGCCCGTGAAAGATTGCGATGGTGCCATCCGGGTACTGCCTGACCTTGACGGTGGCTTTGACGAAGTGATGCCGGATCGGGCTCTGCGGCAGCTGCAATCGCAGCCGCGCGAAGGCGACAATGTTGTCGCGGGCAACGACGCGCTCCTCCTCGATGCACAGGATCTAGGCCAGTTGTTGCGGGTCTGCGGCGACAAAGGCGGTGTCCCCGACGGCGGCCGGCCTGGGGAAGCGGGCATTGTGAGCTGGTAGGTAGGTCTCTGCGATGAACCGGTTGGCGCCCTCGATGTCGGCAATTCCGGCCAGCGCCAGCTCTCTCGGTAGCCGATCCTGCAAGGTGGAGAACATCCGCTCCGAGCGGCCTCGCGCTTCAGGGGAATAGGCCGGAATATGTTCGATACCCAGCCGCTCGAGCGCCCGGCCGACTGGGTCAGCCGGCTTTTGTCGACCGCCTCGCCGGCCTTCAGCGTCACGAAATAGTGGCTGCCGCGATCGCTGTAGAGGCTCGATGGCAATCCCTTGGCGACGAATGTCTCCAGAAGGCCCTGAAAGCTCGACGCCGTGCCTTCCTCCTCGATCAGGAAGGCCGAATAGATCGTGCTCGTGGCATCGTCCATCGTCACGATAAGGTCCAGCATCGGCTCACCCGCCGACCTTCACCGGCTTGTGAATCATCAGCTTCTTGGGCAGGTGTTCCGGATGCACCTCGAGCAGCGTAACCTTGATCGACGGTTTGCAGCGGTCGCACGTGAAATTCAGAGTTTGAGGATCACGGCCGCCGCCGAACACCATCATCAGGTCGGCCGACGGGTGATAGCGGACGTTGCCACAGCTGCATTCCGCCTTGACGAGCATGTTGTGCCGGGTCGCCTTGCCCAGCGTGTCGATCGGTTCGTGCGCCATGGGTCTAAAAAAGGAACATATTCCTGTTCAGTCAAGAGGCACTTGACTCCAGTGTTCTCATTTTGTTCACTATTGGCAGGATAGCCACAGGAGGCAGAGATGGACCTGCTATTATCAGTTCCGGGCGCCTCGCCCGAGGAAATTGCGCGCGGCATCGAAGCGGCAGAGCGAGTGTTAGCGCGCGCCGGCTTCACCGCAGAACAGGCGGCAGAGGGTGCCTTCGTAGTCGAAGGCTGGGATATCAATGGATTCCCGGAAGACGGACTGGACAATTGGACATCGAGCGCCGCACAGGCGTGGGGGCAAGCCAACAACGCTGCTTTGGAAGCCTGCTGCGCCGGCTGGCCCGAAGAACGAAAGCCGATCACCGTCAGTCTGGAACTGCTGACCGATCCCGAGACCCAGTTAGCCGATCGTTCAACGGCACTGGCGATGCTGCGCGAAGATATCGAGAGAGACGGCAAAGACACGTTGAGCGGACGAGACGCAATATTGGCCTGGCGAGTTGCTGCCGATGTCGAGGATAAGCTGAAAGTGAGCGACATTATCGGTAACGTGACGGTGGCCTTCACCCATCTGGCACTTTCTCACCGGCACCCCGAGAAGCCAATCGAACCGAAGCGCCAAGCTGTGCGGGACGCGATCAATGCTCTTGAGGCGGCGACCCAAGAGCCGACATCGCACTGATGCCAAAGCGCAGCAGGGCCACCCCTGCCCCGTTCGTCATCGATCGCGATTGGTCGCACCAGGTCGCATTGCCTGACGACCTGTGCGTGGACCGAAATCTCACGCGGATCACGGAGTTCTGTCAGGCGCAGGGCATCCGCTACCTGACCCGCAAGGTGCAGGCGATATGGCCCGACGGTAATTACGAAGAATGGCGGCTGCATTGCTTTGCTGACCTGGCCGCCGCCAGCACGTTTCTTGACCAATTCGAGGGCATCATGTTCGATCCGAAACGAGACAGGGAGAATGGGCGCGCTCGCGGCGTCTGGCGCCGAACTGGTGCGTATGAACGCATTCTGCACCTTGGGCCGCTAAGCGTTCCCGAGATCCTGCGAACTAGGGCGATATGATGTGCAACCTTCACAACATCACCACCAGCCAGGAAGCGATCCGGCAATGGACGGGCGCCCTACGTGACATTCTGGGTAATTTGGAACGTCGATCGAGCTCTATCCGAACATGCCCGAGGCAGGCGCCGGCGCAGGGTTCTTTGTTCTAAGCCAGTGGAGGTATCGCCATGGCAGACCACATCGTAAGTCTCGACAGTCGCCAGGAAGCAGCATTGCAAGCTGTCGCCGACAAGTTCGTCGCCTTGCACAAAGGCGACACGATGAAGGCGCTGAAGGAAATGATCGTGCTGAACGGCCGCCTTCGGGATCAGCTTGGCGCGCTCAAGGCCCCGCCTGTCGGCAAGCGCTACGGATGAGCGACGAACCTGCCAAACTTGCCGAAGGCACGGTGGCAATGCCGCGAGACCGGGGGCGAATTGAGAACCAGGTCTGCGAACATGCCGGGTGCGGCCTGCGGGCGCCATTCGGCTTTGTTCGGTCGAGGCAGGAGCCGCACTGGTTCTGCCTCGCGCACCGGGATGACGGTGATCGTTACCTTTAGGAGCGGCAATGTCTGATCATGTTTTGCCCGGCCAGAAGAAACCGAAACTGATTGTTGTCATGGCTTTCGACCGCGGCGAGGATGGCGAGCTGTTCACGGCTTATGGTCCGGCTGACCAACAGAGCGAAGAGCGCGCCGTTCGCACGGCCAGGGCGCTTGCGGCTCAACATACCGGTGTCATAGCCTGGAGTCGGGACGCCGATCCCGCGCTAGGTGACTATGGCCCGCCGAACGTGCTTTTCACCACCGGCGAAGTGCCAGACATGGAATGAATATGATCAATCCACCGAAGCGCCAGGAAGAATATCCAGACCGCTTGATCGACTGCCAAGAGTCCATGGAGCCGGGCTTCCAGGCGATAGTGGATTGCATGCTTGAGGTCGGATGGACGCGCGGCGAGGTGATGCGGTCGCTGAGGCGGCTCATCGCGGCCGACAACATGACCCAGAAGGAGAACGCCAGGACTGAGGCGCAGCTGACGATTGCGCGGGCTAGGATGCGGGCCGGCCGCTAATCCCGTTCTCTAAAGTCCAGCAGCGAGGCGTGGCGCAATTTCTCTTCGCCCTTCAGAAATTTCACTCGGCCGACGAGGCCGGGCTTGAGCCATTCAGCCTTTTCTTTCTTCAGCCCCTTCGGCCGCGGGGCTCCGATCTTGCCTTGCACTTGACGCAATAGGCGCCGCCGTTTGTCATGCTTGACCCCACGTTCGCGGTACCGAAATAGCGGCCGTGATCGGCATAAACACCCTTGCCGCCTGTCCGGGGTCGCGTTGCGCGCCAATGATGTTCATCTCCTTGACCTCATAGCATTTGATCTTGCGCCAGTTCATCGTAGCGCCGCTGCGATAGACGCTCCCTTTGCGCTTTGAAACCATGCCCTCGAGGCCGGCCTGGTCGACCAGGTGGTAGACGGCGTCGCCGGTGCCGGGCAGCGCCTCGCTGAACTGGATCCTGCTACCCGCCGGGATCATCTCCCGAAGGATCTCGCGGCGATCCTCCAGCGGCATGTCGCGCAGATCGTGTCCATTGATGTGGAGGAGATCGAAAGTCATCAGATAGAGGTCTTTTGGCCGGCGCGTCGCGACCGCAGACTGCAAGCCATGGAAATCGGAAACGCCGGCCTCGTCGATCCTGATCGCCTCGCCTTCGAAGATGAAGCTTTCCGCCTCGATCGACGCCGCCTCCCGGGCAAGCTCATGATAGCGGTCCGTCCAGTCGAAGCCGTTCTTGGTGTAGAAGCGAATGCCGTCGAGGTCCTTGATCACTTCCGTGCGATAGCCGTCGAATTTGATTTCGTGGCACCACCCGTCCCCCTCGGGCGGCCGGTCGACAAGCTCCGGCTCCATTGGCCTGATGAACTTCAGCCGACCCCCGCCGGAAAGCTTACGCAATTGACACCCCCACGCTACCGACGCGACTCAAGCCGCGACGCCCGTTTCAGTTCCGGAACATTTTAGCCAAATTGAATGTTTGAAAGGTTGAGGAGGCCGTTCATGCTGATCAAGGTTTGTCCGCTGTGCAATGGCCACGGCTTTGGCATCTCCCCGCCGCGGAGATCGACGACCGCTACGACCTAGCCAAAGCCACCATCATCTACGCCGACGGTTCGCGCGCGCCCGCCATGTGGGAGGGACCGCGCGGAACGTGTCGAACTCGTCGCCTACGAATTCGAATGCGCCATGTGCCAGGGGCTCGGGGAGTTCGAATGAAGACGCGGCAAGACCTTGGCGCCGCTTGCCGCTCACGGAGCTGACCGCCCTTGTCCACACCTTATTAACAATTGTTAACTCCGATGGCCCAGGGCATCTCGTGCTGGTTTATTTCATTGCGGAACTCCAACCCGCAGGCCCGCGTCCCTACGGCAGGTTGGTTACCCCACCCCCCAAAGAGACGCCGGCCACCTACCTCGATAGACGCCCTTATATCGACCCTCGGTATTGGGTAGCCTCAACCCATAGAGCGAGCGCAATAGCTGGAGACCGCCCTTTTACCTCCCAGTCGCGGCCTCGATAGGCTCCGGCCGCAATCCACACTGTCTTAGAACGTTGATAGATTGTGACGCCTAGCGCACTCGCGCGGGCGCATAGTTCTGCGTGATTCCGATACATCCCCTGTCGAGCTCCGTTGCTCCCTCATGATTGTGGAAGCAACAAACATGCCACGCTTGCGTGACAGAGGATCGCGGCGGCGGCTGTAAAATGCATTCTCGTAAATTTCCTCCCTGAGAGATTGCGCGACACAACATCGTTCAAAGGAAAACGTTCCAGGGCCGGGCTTTAGTCGGATCGGCGCAGGACCTAAGTCCAATCCTAAATGAGCAGTGGTTTTGCCAGGCACGCCGCTCCGAGCCTGTCACCCAGCAGCACACCAGCAATGCTCTGGACTAACGTAAATACCCTTGTTGTTCCATAAGCAATGACATAGCAGTCGCGCTCATATCTACAAGAGCCGGGGGGCTTTTCGTGAATCATATGTAATTAACCTAGACCGGAGCCCGGCTAGGTGGGATCGGATATGTCAACGCTTCACGTCGATTCGTTCGGTTTCAAAGAATTCCAGCTGTGGATGGAAGTTTGCTTCACTACGATGACGTGATGGCGATATATCAGCCCATCCCTAACGCGGCCACGCTGACCTTGGGGGAAGTTGGCTGCTTTCTGAGCCATCGCAATTGCTGGTCGGAGATAGCCTTGGGGCAAGAGCCATTTGGCTGCGTTTTTGAGGATGATGTAATCATCTCCTCACATTTACTTCAATTCATAGGGGACGACACTAATTGGATACCGGCCGACGCCGACATCGTCAAAATAGAGACGGTCCTGGGGAGGGTGTGGCTGGACCGTGTGGTTTCCTATGCTACCCGGCAATTTCCGCCTTACCCTCCTGCGCAGCCTGCACTTCGGGACGGCTGGATACATCATCTCGAAATCTGCTGCAAAGCGGCTGTTAAAACTCACCGAGCGATTTTCCGATCCGGTAGACCATGTGATGTTTAACCCTGCCTTTGGCGTAGCCCGAGGCCTGAAGACGTATCAAATACTGCCTGCGCTCTGCGTTCAGTCGTACCATCTGTATCCAGAAGGACCAAGGCCTGAGGCCGCACGAGGCGGTCGCGTTCCTTACCGAAGCCAAGAGCCGCTGGCTCGGTGACTTTCTCGAAAACCCGCAAAACCTCATCATGCTGTGGCGCGGTGCAAACGGGTTCATGGCCTGCGACACGCAAGGAAGTTTTCGAGCAATCGACCGGGCTCATGCTGAAAGAGTTTGACCCCGACCACGCGCGCAAGGGCAGCGGCATTTATGTGCCAGCGGAACTGCGGCATGTTGCCGGCGCGATCTGCGCAGCACGGCTTATTGCCGATGTTGAAGCGATCAGCCTGACCGAGCAAGAAGGTATTCCGGAAATTCCGAGCTATCGTTCCCTGACCTTCCTTGATCCAACAAAGGTTCAGGCGGCCTTAAGTCGAAGGGTTTTCGTCGCAGGCCCTGAACCCGAAACAGTCGACTATGCCCACCGGACCACGGCCGAATACCTGGCTGCGGCGTTTCTGGCGAAGCAGGCACTGTGATCCTTCAGATTCACATGAATCCAGTGACTTACTTCGCGCCGATCGGCGCCCGGACCCTATGCCGATTAACAGTGAAGACCTGTCTCGCCCGATCGATGAGGGCCAACTATTCTGATCCCGCCCTTGTCGCGACCCGAGCCTCGCGCAGCGCCGTTGGCGGCTCGCCGAACTTTTGCCGGAAGGCGCGGGTGAAAGCGGCAGCGGACGCGTAGCCGCTGCGCCGTGCTACCTCTCGAACGCTGAGCCGGGACTGGGTTAGCAGAGCCTGTGCCCGCTGCAGGCGCCAATTCGTCAGATAGCTCAACGGACCGTCGCCGATCATCTCCTTGAAACGTTCGGCGAACTGCGTTCGCGACATTCCGACCTCCAGGGCAAGCGAGGCGACAGTCCAATTCTGCTCGCTGCGCCGATGGATCGTTTGAATCGCCTTGCCGATCTGCGGATCCTGGAATGCGGACAGAATCTGCCTCAACGATGGCGACTGCTCACCACTCGCGCGGATCGTCTCGATAAAGATGATCTCTGACAGCCTGAGGATCGTGGCGATCGCGCCAGGCCCCTCCGAAAACACGCGGCGAACGATCAAGCGCAGCATTTCATCGAGCCACGGATTCTTGGCGCGCGTGACCGGCGTAATCTGAAGGTATTCCGGGAACGCCTGAATCAGCGGATGGTCAGCCTTCTCGATGAAGTTGAAATGCCCGCAGACCATTCGGGTGGTGGCGGAGGGGTCGCCCCCGCCACAAACCAGTACACCCTCCCCGTTGTATCCGGCCTGCTCCAGGACCGTCTCAAGGGGCGGTGCGTCGCGGCCCGGGGCGTCTGCCAGGACGTGTGCCTGTCCGTACGGGATCATCAACAGGTCGCCGGTGTTGAGGACGATGTCCGCGCCTGAGGCCAACCGGATATGGCACCGTCCCTCGATCACGAGGTGAAAGCGTGCCGCGCGTGCGAAGGCGGGTACCGCGACGGCCCAGGGGGCTGAGAATTCCGTGCGGAAGTAAAAGCTGCCCCGGAGCGACAGCGTTTCGAAAATGTCGCTTAGAACGTCCATGGGCGCCAGGAGCCTCCCTGCTCGTCTTCGTTCAAAACGACATGTTCGTCGCTCGTCTGTCAAGCGAAACAGGCTTTGATGATGCAGATCGTCCGACAGGCTATGCCTCTGGTTCACATTCATTGCGTTGATCTTGCCAGATCGTCCCGACCTTACTCATAACCGGAGCGAGGCCGCGGCCGCCAATAGTGGCGTGCGCCCGTATCGAGCAACCAAGGACGTAGGAGTCACCGATGTCGTTCCGCTTCATCACCAAGTCTATCCACGCCTACCTGATCGATTATCCCGTCGCGATCGTCTTGATCGCAGCGCCGTTCGTGCTGAAGCTCGGCCAGAGCGGACCAGGCGCAATGTGGCTCTCGGTTGTTGCCGGTGCCGCGGCGCTACTCTTGGCCGCCCTGACCGATCATCCCACCGGGCTCGTCCGCATCATTCCCTACCGGCTGCACCTTTGGGTCGATCGCGCCTCGGCGTGGTGTTTGTCATCGCTCCGTTTGCCTTCAAATTCTCCGGGTTCGACGCCTGGTACTACTGGGTCCTTGCTGCCGCTGTCCTGCTCACGACGTCAGTGTTTAACGCGCCTGAGGAGCCAGTCGGGGCGCGATCGGGATTGGACCGGCGCACAGCGGGATGAAGGCGGCGACGGCGGCGTCGGGGGTCAAGACCTTGCCGATGTTCGTCCGTCAGAACTCGGGGAAGGCGGGCATTGAATGTCCGCAATCGCTTCTTGCGCGTCGGAAGCTGCTATTCCGCTTCCGGCCCCACAGCAGCCAATACCATCATCCGTTGATTGATTGCAGAACAGTCGTCGATTGGGCCTCCGGCGTCACTTAAAACCTGCTGAGTGTGCCGGGTATTAGCAGCTGATCACCGAAAAGTTCCGGCGCGGCCGCCTCCAGGACGTCCGCGCCGGTCTGCCAGATTTCGAAACCACCCCGATAGCTTACTAGCCCTTCTTCTCCTCCTGGTCGTCGGGCCGATCCCTTCCGTCGAAGAAGGCTGCGGCACCTTCATGTCCAGGAACGATCCCATCCGGCGCGCTGGCGGGCTGGGGCAGCAGCTCGCCATGGGCGTTCAACGTCTTGGCCAAGAGATAGGCGTGGCGCGCCGCAAAATCCGTCCGGCACACCAAGAGGTAGTCCCCAAACGAGACAATGGTTCTCAAGGGCACATCCCTGACATCGGCGAAGGGCGGCATGGCCCGGAAGAGCGCTTCCGCGCCCTGCCTGGTCATGATGCCGATATCCTGCTGGCGGGTGCCGATCAGGATGCCGACACGGCGGGTGTCGGCGGCGCGTATCAGGGTCGAGCGCGAGTCTGGCAGAAATCTGGCCAACACGTCGACGGCTGCCTTTGCCACGCCACCAGCTCTTGCATCGTCCCGCTGGCCGATGATCAAGAGACGGTAGCGCCGATACGTCTTGGCCATGCCGTCCGGCTCCAGATCGGCAAGCCGGAAGGGCTCGCCGGTCTTGGCTATTCCGGCCGCAGGTGGCAAGGGCCTGAACCCGGTCAATGCCGATACGGCCAGACCCGCGCCCAGGGTCAACAATACGCGCCGCTCCATCGCCGTCAGTCCTTGAACACGTCGCGATTGAGGATCGCGGTGACGCCGACATTGGGGAAATCGACAACCTGGGCGACATTGAGGTCGGCTGCCACGCTGGTGAGCACATAGGCCTGCTCGCGGGTCAGCCCCTTGGTCTTGACCAGGTAGTCGATCATGTTGAGGGTGGCGTTGCGCGCGGCAAGCGTTAGGTCCTCGGACATGTTGGCGAGCGGGGCAATCTTCTTGCCGCCTAGATAGGTCTCGAAGACAGGCACGTCGCCCTTCTGCTTGATCGGCAGACCGGAGACCGCATAGAAGCTGGACGGGGCAAGCTTCTTGAGCTCCGCACCTCCTTCGAACTGCACTGTCGGAAGCGCTGCCGCGCCGCCGCGCGTCACCTTTGCCCGCAACGTTACGCGAGCCCCCATCTCAATGGCGGTCCCAGCGACTTCGCCGCCGCCCATGGCGAAATGCACGTCGCCGGCGAAGAGGCCGCACCCATCGATATAGCAAGGAAAATGGATGGTCGTGCCGACAACCGTTTCCTTGGTGTCGAGATTGCCACCGTTCTCGCGCGGCGGAACGGTGCGCACACATTCGTCCTTGTTGGTGCCGTCGACCCCGCAAAGATCAGCGGGCAGCGCCTCCACCGGCTGCGGCGTCAGCACAGCACCACCAGCGTCGGCCAGTTCCTTCTCACGCTTAAGCCACTTGTCGAGCTCCGGCTTGTCGGGGAGCACGCCGACCGTGCCCATGAAGGCATTCATGGGAACCGAGATTCCCGGCATGTCCTTGGAACGGGCCTCAAGTCGATTGAGGTTCCAGTGGACGATGTAGGGATCGCGAAACACGTCGCGCAGGAAGCCGAAGCCGGGAACGATGGTTGTGGTGCCGAAATCATCAGGAGCGATGTCGACGACGGTCACATCGATCGAGTCACCGCGCTTTGCGCCATCGACATAAACCGGTCCCGTCAGAGGGTGGCAGCGGTTCAGATCGACGGCCGCCACGTCCTCGGGCGTCGACTGAAAGTTCAAATCGGAATCGAGCCCGTCGCGGGTCTCCAGGATGAAGAGCTGGTCCGGCTGCACGTGAGCCACCGGCTTTACCGCATAGTGGATCCGGTTGAAGCAATTGGGGTCGTCTTTGCAATGTTCGCCGGACTTCGCGATCACCACTGGCGCGGGGCCCTTGACCGAGCTCGTATCGGCAAGCGCGGCGCCCGCGCAGAAGATCACAAACAGCGCTGCGACCGGCAGGGCCCAAATTAATTTTGATTTCAGTTGATGTCTCATAACGTCTCCTTCTGAGGCACCGGCAGCCGGCGCCTGTCAAAATGCAGCCTCCTAAGGGGTTGCAGCGACCGATGAAGCAGGCGATCGCGCCCAATGCTTTCATCAGGAGCGCATCTCTGATTTCGAGATGCGCACAGGGGCAACTTAAGACCTTCTTGGTCTATCAATAGATGCATATTGTAACGAATTGACTAGACCATGATGGTCTGTGGATGCTCAGCAAAATCATGCACCGAGCATGGCAGGTCCGCGGAACGCATCGGTACCTGAGGCCAGCCCGCGCGCCCGCGACGGAGACCGCTGGAGGCAAAGGAGAGAACGAAAGATCGTGATCCCCTCGGCGCCGCTCAATGCGGCCCCGAGGCAGTTTCTGGGCGCACCGGCACCACCTTGGCCTAGACCACTCCAATGTCGGCAGAATCCTTGGGCTGGCTCTCTGTGCCAGGCTTTTGGACAGCTGCCTTCGGATGGGCGTCCCGCTCGTGCAGGTGCTGAACGGGCGTGCGGTCGATCAAAAGGCTGAGCAGTTCGGGACGACTGTAGTGGCCGCGCGAATCCATCATCTGTTTGCGGCGATCGATCATTGAGAGATCAAGATCCGCAATCACCTCTCCCTCACCGGAGCGCAGCGGCTCTCCGATCAGCATGCCGTCTGGCGAAACGATTGCCGTGAAGCAGCCGCCCGAAATCGGGCGAGCGCTGGAATAAGAGGTGTCCTTCAGGATCTGGGCCTGCTGGTCGGCGTCCAGCCACGCCGTCGCGTTGACCACGAAACAGGCCGCTTCGAGCGCGTGCTGGCGGATGTTGACCTGGATCTGCTCGGCAAACACGTCACCCGCAAAGGAACCGGGATACATGGCCGAATGGATCTGCTCGCCATCGGCCATCAAGGCATAGCGCGCCAGCGGGTTATAGTGCTCCCAGCACGCCAACTGGCCAATGCGGCCGACGGCGCTGTCAACGGCGCGAAGACCCGATCCGTCGCCCTGCCCCCAAACCATGCGTTCATGGTAGGTGGGGGAGATCTTGCGCCGGCGCTGGATCAGCGTGCCGTCCGCATCAAACAGCAATTGCGTGTTGTAGATGGTGCCGCCATCGCGCTCATTGACGCCGATCGACACGACCATCTGCGCCTGCCTGCACGCCTCGCCAATGGCGCGCGTCTCTGCCGAGGGTACGGTTACCGATTCCTGCAGCAGCCGCAGATGCTCGCTACCGATCCTGATGTCGAAAGGCGCCTGGATGAAAGAGAAATAGGGATAGTATGGGATGACCGTCTCCGGAAAGGTCGCGAACTGGACGCCCTGCCGCCCGAGCTCCTGGATCTTTTGAATGACTTTCGCAACGGTTCCTTCCCGGCTGTAGAGCACGGGGCTGATCTGGACAGCTGCGGCCTTGACTGTGCTCATCGAGCGATTCCTTTTCTCACTTTTTGGTTAGCGCCGTCATTGTTGTATATGCAACATTGGCGGCAAATCTTTCGGATGCCCGTGATCATGGCGGCAACCGATCGGCGATTCCGGCAACCACGGCAACGGCATCCTTGCCGAGCAATTTCGTCGCTCTTGCCTGGGCCTTCCGCCAGCCCGGAACCGCCTCACCCAGCAAATCCCTTCCAGCCTTGGTCAGCTCGATTGGCCTGCCGCGTCCCGCCGTTTGCGCAATCTCCTCGATCCAGCCTTGCGAGAGCAGGAGCTGAAGGTTGCGGGTCAAGGTCGAGCGATCCTGATGGTTGGCCCGGCCGATCTCGGCCCGCGTGGTGACGCCCAGACGGGCGATCAGGACGAGCAGGGAGAACTGCGGAGAGTTGACGCCGAAGGGGCGCAGCTCCTGGTCGTAGATGCCTGTCAGAACGCGCGATATCCGACGTGTGCGCGTCAGCAGGCAGTTCTGGGTGACCTCCGAAGCCACGTTGCTCGCCATCAGATGCTCCTTTCCTGCTCATATGTTGTATATGCAACATAATGTCAACAGCGGCCAGGGCAATGTGATGCCGCGAGCATACGACGCTCCTCTTCAATAGCAGGGATCAAAGGGGCGAAAAAGCGAGCCCCACGCGCCAGGCGCGTTGCCGGCCAATGCCGGTCTCAGCCTCAACGGCTAAGGCCGGCCCGATGTCTATAAAGGCTCGAACTGTTCATGCCACGCTCAAGCTGCATGATTTCAGCAAGGATCGACATGGCGATATCGGGGGCACTCTTGGCGCCGGAGAAGAGCCCGGCCGGACCCCGGATGCGGCCGAGCTGGACAGGATCGACCCCTTGCCCGCTCAAAGTCTCAAGCCTTTGCGCATGGGTTCGCCGGCTGCCCATGGCTCCGACATAGAAGGCTGCCGACTCCAGTGCCTTGGGGATCAATCGTCTTTCCCAGGCGTGGTCGTGGAACATGAACACAATGGCCGAATTGGCGTCGGCTTCGAATACGGGGATGGCTGACGTGCTGTCGATAGCGTGGGCAACCGATCCCCCGATTTCGCAGATGCGGATCGTCTCCCGATCGGGGGAGTATAGAACGGTTTCAAATCCAGACATCTGCGCCAGCCGCGTCAGGTGGACCGTGGCCGGCCCAACGCCGAAGACGAGGAGGCGGCGCCTGGGGCGATATTCCCGCAGCATCCCCGGCTGGCCCTCTTCGCTCGGGACGGGCAGGCGGGCCGGCCTGCGGGCCTTCAAGCTGCTGTCGATCGCCAAGATGTCGCACAGAGCGACCTTAACGTCAAAGACCAGTTCGATCGCGCTACCGCAGGGCAGCTGGATGTCCAGATATCGGGAGCCGCGACCGTAGCGCACGCGCCGGTTTTGCCCCTGCGCAATTGCGGCGAGCGCCTCCGCCACGACCGCCCGCTCAATGCAACCTCCAGAAAGGTAACCGACCCAGTCCCCATCCTCCGAAACCGCCATCTGCGCCCCCACGGGCCGCGGTGACGAGCCTTCGATGTGGACCAGGGTGACGATGACGACCCGCTCGCCAGCCATCATGCGCTCGCGCACGAAGTCGATCACATAGTCGTCAAACCGTTCCAAGCCATCGACTTGCTGTCCCATCATCTGGGTCCTTTTCCTGGTTCAACCCCCCGGTGCGAGCGAGCCCGCAGACTGGCTTGCACTCAATGTACTCTGGTCGGCACGGCATTCGGCAGGGCCGCCGGCGTCAAACCTCTCCTGAATTCCAGATAGCTTTGCGGCGAATAGCGCAGCACAAGCAGGATACCCGCGACGATGCCCGCCGCCATCAGCAGCCAGCCTGGCGAGAGGCTCCCGAAGGCGTCTCTCAGCGCCCCGGCGACAAGCGGAAAGACGCTTCCCGCCATGTAGCCGCCGCCTTGCGTGAAGGCCGTGAGATCGCCGGCCAGCGTCGGATCGTTGACGTGGTCGATCGAGACAATAATCGACAGCGGAAACAGGATGCCGATGCCAACGCCGAGCAAGATCACCGCGGGGATGGCGAGCAGGATCGGAGAGAGCAGCAGACAGGCGAGGCCCGCCAGCACCAAGACAAGCGACGTGATCAGGGGCCCACGTCGATCAGGAAAATGATGGATGAAGACGGCGACACCGAGCGCCGTGAAGGCCTCGATAATGGTGAGCGCGCCGAGCAGATAGCCGGCAAGCTTCGGCGATTGGCCGAGCTCGACATAAAAAGGCGGCAGCCAGGCCACAACGATCACGAACGCCCCGGTGCCAACGGCAAAGAAGATCAACAACGACCAGCCACGCGGGTTGCGCCAGAATGTGACCTGGCTGGCGGCGTGCGCCTGCCCGGAGGGCGATCGCTGGTCAGAGGCCGCGTTGCGGCTGGCCACCATCCATAGCGCCATGGCCAGAAATGCGGGGATCGCCCAGAAGGCGAGCGCAGAGGGCCAGCCAAGGCGATCCGCCAACATGGCGGCGCTCGCCGATCCGACAGCCGCCCCCGCCACGATCGCGGTCGAGTAGAGACCGATGGCGCGGCCGGTGTTTGCGGCAAAATTGCGCTTGATGAACCCCGGGACAAGCGCCTGGACGATCGCGATGCCAACGCCCGCGCCGGCCGCCGTCACCAAGAGCCCCGGTCCGGTCGGAAACCACATCCTTGCGGCACATGCGCCAGCTATCACCAGGGCGCCGAGTCCAATGCCCATCTTCTCGCCCAGCGCCCGGCGAACCCGGCGCACACTCATTGCCGCAAGGCCCATCAGGAACACCGGTAGCGTGGTCAAAAGCCCAATTCCTGTCGACCCCATCTCGGTGTCGCTGAGGATTTGGGCCGTCAGCGGCCCGATCGCGGCAATGGCAGGGCGCAGATTGAAGGAGATGAGGAGGATGGCCAGCATCAGGAAGGCGCCGTTCACCCCTTGCGATTTCGTCATTCCAGACATCTCCAAGATGGCCGGCCCGCCAAAGGTCCCTGCCAGCCTATGCGCGTCGGTCAACGCAGCCTGCCGCTGCGCCGGTGGTCGCGGCCAGACCCTTACCGTCCGGGCACAAGGCCGATCCAAAAAGGTCCATGATCTGCCAAACGATCTGGGCCATGAGGCCGCACGGATCTTTGGCCGGCCAAGGCCGCCCGGGCCCCATCAGTGCGTCCACCACCGAGCAAATTGCTCCGCAACAACGTGCTCGTAGGGGACATCCACGTCGAGGATGTCGACGTTGCGGGCAAACGTGTTCATGCCCGACACAAAGTCCGTTGAGAGCGCTGTCTGGTAGAACGGGACATCTCGCCGGATGAGCTCGACGATATGGTCGGCTTCCTGCGGAAATATCTTCATCCCGACCGTATGCGCCCGCGTCGGGTCCTCGACCAGCTTGCGGTTCGCGGCCGCTATCGCCCGCACGGCTCCGGCCGCGGCCTCGGGTCGCGACTGGATGAACGCATCGGTGGCGGCCAGCGTCGCCATGGTGAAGTTGAACGCCCCTTGCGGTCCGTCACCACGGCGCACGTCGAGCACCAGCGTGCCGACACCAGATCCGACCGCAATCTCAGCCCCCATGCCATTGGCCCAGAACCCGTCAATCAGGCCAGCTTCCAGGGCCCGGGACGCCGCCACGCCAAAATTGACTTTCGCATCGAGCGATCCCGGTGTCGGCATGATCGTGACCTCGTCGCGCACAGGATCTATGCCGCTTTCGACCAGCAGGTGCCTAAGCCCCATGCCGACCCAGGGCGCCGCGCCGATCCGGCGACCCCTGACCACGCTCAAATCGTTGCGCCGGGCGCCGAGGTCAGAACGCATCACCAGGAACCAGTACATGCCTTGCGACTGCGCGCACAGGAGGCGCACGCCCTTCCAGCGCGGAAAAGCCGACAGGGCCGAATGGGCGGAACCGGCGACGAAGTCGACCTTTGCGTCACGAAGATCGGCATAGGCGCGTTCGACCGGTGAAATGAGCTCGAGCTCGGCGTCGATCCCCTCGTCGCGGAAACAGCCAAGCTCAACCGCGGCCTCGGCAGGAAAGTAGGACGGTGAGATGAGGTCGGGGACCGCGATCCGCAGTTTGGAGCTCATGACTTTTTGCCTCCGCTGAAGAAGCGGCCGAAGAAGTTCGCAATGCGCGCCTGGACGACCGAGAAGAACAGGCTGACAGGATTGAACGAGGTGTCGCTGTCGGGAGCGTGCTCTCCGGTCGCCAGATTGTGCTCCAGCCTTTTCGCAAATTCGCCCGCGATACGGGCGATCAGGTCCTGGACAATCCCGCTGCGGCCGAATTGCGCCAGGGGGCCGGCTAGCAAGGCGCGCACCGTGAGATCGACGCGCGTCGAGGCCTCACCATCGCGATGGACGGCATAGGCCACCTCTGCGCGTGCGCTGGACCCACTCAACCTGTCCCGGGCCGAGCCATACAGCATGCCCTGGCGCTCGGCCTCATCGCGGACAACGACGCCCGCGCCGCTGAAGTTCGTGGCGATCGGGCCAATCTTGACCGACACGGAGCCCTTGATGTGGCCATCGACAGGCGGCCCGGCAAGTGAGGCGCCCGGCATGCAGCGTGCCACGCGTTCAATGTCTTCCATCGTGGCCCAGACCTCCTCGACCGGCCGGGCGACCTTGAAGGCCAGTTTGGTTTCAAGATTGGCCTTGCGGGCACCGAGGCCCACCTCCCCTTCGAGCTGGCCCTCATCGGCATCAGGCAACTGCGGGGCCGGCGCCGGCTTCTGGACTGCGGTTATCGAAACGCTCTCGGTCTGGTGATGCGCCCCGGCCGGACCGAGGCGGCTGATGGCCGCAGCAGCGGCTAGACCACGCCGACGCTCGTCCTGGACCCGCTTTACGGCCCGCACGATGCCGGCATAGCCGGTGCAACGGCATAGGTTGCCCGACAGCTCACGACGGATGCGCTCTTCGTCGGCGTCGGGCAGGCGTGAAACGATGTCGCGCGCCGTGACGAGCATGCCTGGCGTGCAGAACCCGCACTGGAGGCCATGTTCGGCCATGAAGGCGGCCCGCAAGGCAACCATGATGGGGTCGCGTTCAAGGCCCTCCAGCGTCGTCACCTCGGCGCCGGCGCATTGAGCGGCATAGGTAATGCAGGAGCGTACCGGCATCCCGTCGACCAAGATCGTGCATGCGCCGCAAACGCCTTGCTCGCACCGAAGATGCGTCGCAGTCAGCCGCTGGTCGTCATGCACGAAATCGCCAAGATGCGTGCGCGCCTCGACCTCGGCGCTGACCTGGCGGCCATTCAGCTTCAGTTCGACCCTGGTCATGCGGCGAAAGCCTCCTGCGCGGCGCGCCTCAGCGCCGTGATGTGGAGATGTTGGGCGCGATCCGCGGTGACGCCGCTATCCGTCAGGAGGCGCTTCAGGAGCGTTTCATCAACCCGGATATCGGACGCGTCGAGGCGCTCCCCGAAGACCGGGCGGGCGTCCTCGATCAGGATTGGCTTGCCATCGGTCGCCCCCATCACCGCCCGCAAGGTACGGTGGTTGGGATCCTGGACGACGATACCGTTCGCCATGGCGAATTTACCGGTCTTTCGCGAGATCTTGGAGTAGCCGAAACGGGCCGAGGGCGAGAGCGCCGGGATGGTGACTGAGACGAGGATTTCTGCGTCGGCGAGCGAATTCTCGAAGGCCGCCAACATGAATTGCTTTAAGGGGATGTCGCGCCCCTTCCCGTCCGGCCCGACGGCGTGGCCGATAGCGCCGAGCGCGGCCAGCGTGCATACCCAGTCGGCCGCCGGATCGGCATGGCACAGGCTGCCCCCGATCGTGCCCCTGTTGCGGACCGCCCTGTAGGCGATCCCGCCGGCAATGCGGGGCAACACGGGAACGGACGCGGACGGGACGCGGCCATCTTCGATATCGGCCGCTGTTATGGCTGCGCCGACGGTCAGGCCGGCGCGATCTTGCTTCACCTGCGTCAGTTCCGGCAGGCCGGCGATGTCGACCAGCAGGCTTGGCTGGACGAGCCGCAGATTGAGCATCGGGCCGAGAGACTGTCCACCTGCTATGACTTTTGCGCTGCCATTGGCGGAAAGGAGAGCCTTTGTTGCCTCGGCGACTGTGCGTGGGCGAACATAATCGAAATTGGCAGGCTTCACTGTAAGGCGACCTTCGCTTTCAACCGTTGCCGGGCGCCCAGGATGGCGTCGAGGACCATGTCGGGTCTGAGCGGCAGATCGTGAACTTCGACACCGAGCGGCCGCAAAGCGTCGTTGACGGCGGAGACAATCGCCGCGGGTGGACCGACGGCGCCCCCCTCGCCTATCCCCTTGACGCCAAATTCGGTGTGCGGCGAGGGTGTCTCCATGTGAAAGAGCCTGACGTTTGGGACCTCAGGAGCGCCAGGCAAAATGTAATCGAGGAGTGTCGAGGCGAGCGGCTGGCCCTGCACGTCATAGGGCATGACCTCGTAAAGGCACTGTCCGATACCCTGCGCGGTTCCGCCAACGATCTGTCCGTCGACGATCATGGGGTTGATCAGCACGCCGCCATCTTCGACGACCACGTAGTCGAGAAGCTGGATCAAGCCCGTATCGGGATCGACCGCCACCACGACCGCGTGCGCCGCGTAGCTGAAGGTGCCGCTGTCTTTTCCGGCCCGATATCCGGCAGTCACCTCCAGGCCTCCCGGATTGGCGTCTGGCGGGAGCTGCTGAGGTTGCAGGTACCAGGCGTTCGCGATCTCACGCATGGAGACGCTTGCATTGTCCCTGACCACCAACCCGTCGGCGATCTCGACATCGGCAATATCGGCCTGGAGCAGCCAGGCACCGATGCGCTTTATCCTGTCGCCGAGCTCGCGGGAAGCTTGCGCGACGGCGCCGCCGCCCATGACGATCGAGCGGGACGCGTAGGTGCCGGTGGAGAACGGGCTGTAGAGCGTGTCGCCCTGCAGGATCTTGATCTTCTCCAATTTCACGCCCAGCACCTCATGCGCGATCTGCGCGTATGTGGTTTCGTGGCCTTGCCCGTGCGAATGCGTTCCGACCCTGATTTCCAGATGTCCGTTGGCCGTCAGCCTGGCCGAGGCCTGCTCGTAGCCTGGCACCACTGGCCGGCCCCAGCCGGAGAGCACGCCCGTGCCTAAGGCGCCCTGCTCGCAGAAGAAGGATACGCCGACCCCGATCAGGCGCCCATCCGGCTCGCCCTGGCGCTGGCGCTGACGGATCTTGGCGACTTCGATCGCCTCGACCGCCTGGCGCATGCATTCTGGATAATCGCCGCTGTCGAACAGCTTGTTGACGACGTTGAGATAGGGCATCTGATCGGCGCGCACGAGGTTGCGCATGCGCACCTCATAGGGCTCAAGACCGGTCTCCCAGGCGATGGCATCCATGACTGCCTCGATCGCCAGGCAGACGCCGGGGCGCGCCACACCGCGGTAAGGCAAGATCGGTGGCTTGTTGGACGCCACGGCGGCTGAGCGGCAGCGATAGACCTTGAAGTCATAGGGGCCGGGCAGGAGGTTGGCGATCTGCGAAGCCTCGAGCGCCGATGACGTCGGGTACACAGAATAGGCACCCGCATCGACGCTTGCCGTGCAATCGAGAGCCAGCAGCCGGCCCTCCCGATCGGCATAGCCGGTGATGTGGTACATGTGCTCCCGGCAGTCTGCGTTGGCAGACAGGTGCTCGCGGCAATCTTCGAGCCAACGCCCCGCTATCCCCTTGCTCCTGGCCAACCAGGCCAGGGCCACCTCCTCGCGCAAAAGCAGACCCTTATAGCCAAACCCGCCGCCGACGTCGGGCGATATGATCCGGATCTCGCTTTCGGATATTCCCAGACACTCCGCGAGCCCCGTCTGGACGATGTGCGGCATTTGGGTCGCCGTGACCACCGTGAGGTAACCGAGACGCTCGTCGACATAGGCGAGGACGCCCCGCCCCTCCATGGGGAACATGCATTGGCGCGAAGTACGGATGTCGTAAGTGACTTTGACCGGCGCGCTGGCAGCAATTTTTTCGATGTCGCCATCGACATTGATTTCGATGAAGACGTTGTCGCCCCAATGCTCGTGGACGAGCGCGGAACCCTCCTCACGCGCCCCGACCATGTCGGTGATGGCCGGCAGCTCTTCGAAGTCGACGCTGACCTGGGCGACGATGTCTTCGGCCGCCGCCCGGGTTTTCGCCACGCACATGGCGATGATCTCGCCGACATAGCGCACCTTGTCCGAAGCCAGGATCGGCTCGTGGGAATGCTTGAATTTGGGCAGTGCAGTCGCGGCGAAGATCGGCTTTACACCCTCCAAGTCCTTGGCGGTGAACACCACGTCCCTGAGATGGTCAGGGACGTGGATTCCTCGGATGCGCGCATGTGCCAGCGGGCTGCGCACGAAGGCGACTTCCTGCGCCCCGGCAATGAAGAAGTCGGCGACATATTGCCCTTTTCCGACGAGGAAGCGAGCATCTTCCTTGCGGGGAACCGATGCGCTGACACCAGATTCTTTGACCATCTCTTCCTCCAGCCGACACCTCACGCGGATGGGTGATGATCAACCCTGCTTGGGCAGATACTTCGCCGACCGTGCCTCGACCGTGGCCCACTCCTGCTCGGTGAGATTGACCTCGCCGATGAATTGGTTGGTGTAGAGCTTGGCGATGTCGGGCAGGTCCTTCGCGCCCATATAGTTCTTGACCGTGTCGGCCGTGACCTGCATGAGCCCCGGATCCATGAAACCGAGGCCGTTCTTCTTGACTTCCGGCACCATCCCGAGCGCGGTGCTGACGGCCTGGCCGTATTCGATGACCTTCTGATTGGCGACGCTGCCGCCCTGGAATTCCTTCACACTCTGCAGATGCAGCTGAACCGACTCCTCCGGGTTGAGATAGACGTATTTCAGCCCCTCAAGCAGCCCGTTCAGGAACGCTTTGCACAGCTCCGGCTTGTCGGCGACGGTCGACTGCTTGCAGGCGATGACGTTGCTGAAGCTCCTGACGCCATAGTCCTCGTAGAGCACCGCGTTGATCTCCAGGTTCTGCGACCACAGGCTTGGCGCGATCGAGCCAAAGAAATTCCCCTCGGCGTCGATGTCCTTCTCGATCAAAGCCTTGATCAGCGAGGCGGCATCCATGGTCACCTTATTGACCTTGGCGTCGTCAATGCCGGTCGCCTTGACGAAGGCCGGCCAGAGCTGGAAGTCGCCGCTGCCAACATCGAAGCCGACGGTCTTGCCTTCCAGATCCTGCGGCTTGTTGATGCCCTTCTCCTTGAGCGAGAAGATCCCGACCGGTGATTTCGGCCAGATGCCCGCCACCGACACCAGGTCGAGACCGCGCGATACGCAGTTCATCGCGACGCTGGCGTCGATCACGCCGAACTCATATTGGCCCTGGTCGACCGGCACGCATACCTTGCCGGAGCCAAAGCCGCGATCGATGGTGACATCAAGGCCGTGTTGCTCGAATAAGCCCTTGGCCTTGGCGACAAAGGCATAGCTGAACGTGCCGAGCGGCAGCCATGCCAGGGTGAACTTCACCGGCGTCAGCGCCGCACGGCTGATCGCCGGCATTGCGAGATTAAGTCCTGCGCCGATACCCAGCGCCCCGGTGGATTTAAGAAATGCGCGTCTGTCCATGGTCACGTCTCCTCTCCTTTGATCAGCCAGTTAGCGATTGCGCAGCCTGGTTCTTTTCGATTGTTGTGAGCGGCTCTCGCGGCATCATGACGTGGATGCCGCGATTGCCATTGACGAACTGGGTGATACGCATGTCTGCGGCCACGCTGCAGAGCCGGTAGGCGTCGTGGAAAGACAGCGCATAATAGCGCTCCAGCAGGCCCACCATGTCGCGCATGGCCAGGCGCGCCGCGTCGTCGAGGTCCTCGTGGAACGCCATCGTCATCAGATGCGTGGGCGTCACGGCGAAGGGCCAGGTCAGTTTTATGTCGCGCCGAACCGTCAGCCGGAACCGCCCATCCAGACTGGTTTCGATCGCCGTCTGATTGACCTCGCCATCACCCTGGGCGGCGTGGCCGTCGCCAACGCTGAACAGCGCGCCCTCATTGGCCACAGGCAGGAACAGGCGCGTCCCGGGCAGGAGTTCCTTATTGTCGATGTTGCCGCCGAAGCGCGTCGGCGGGCGGCTGTCGAGGCGGCCCCACTCCTGGGGCGGCGCCACACCGACCTGACCGAAAAATGGGCGCGTGGCGACGCACACGCCAGGCGCCACGAGGGCGAGGCCCGTTTCGAGGTCGATCGGAATGATATGCGTGCGCTGCAGTGGCTCTTCACCGGCAAACATGCCCTTGAGGGGGCTGACGATGTTGTAGCCATAGGGTTGCGTCAGGCGTATCTCGAGGATGTCGACCTGAAGCACCTCTCCGGGCATGGCGCCACGCACCGCAATCGGCCCGGTCAGGATATGTGGGCCGGTGCCGCGCTCGGCCTTCGACCAGATGTCATCGATGCCCTCAGGCAGCCATTCGCGTGGGACCGGATGGGATGAGTCGGCCGACAGCGTCTGCACCGAGACCTCGGCGCCCGAGTCCACCTCAAGCACGGGTGATAGGGTGCCGTGATGGAACCCAATATGAACGGTGGCCGCAGTCGCTTCGAGGCGTATCATATGCTTGTTCATGTCAGCCTCCCTGACGCGCGGATTCATCGGCAGCGACCTGCCAGAAGACGGTGCGACGCTCGACCTCGGCAATGACCCAGTACATGATGAGGCCACTCACGCTGAGCACGGTGATGGCAGCCATCATCAGTGGCGTGTCGAGCAGGCCGCCGGAAAGCTTGATCAGGTAGCCAATGCCCTCTTGCGAGGCGACAAACTCCGAGACGATCACGCCGATGATCGCCAGGGTGATGGAAATCTTCATGCCGCCGAAAATGTAGGGGAGCGCATTCGGCAGACGGATCTTCCAGAAGATCTGCCAGCGGCTGGCCATGAAAGTGCGCGCCATCCGGCTGATATCCTCGTCAATGGCCTGGAGGCCGAGCGCCGCGTTGATCGTCATGGGAAAAAAGGCGATCAGAAAGGCCAGGAGGAGGCTCGACATCGCACCGGTACCGAACCAGACGATGAAGAGCGGGGCGATGGATATCTTCGGGATGACCTGGGATACCACGATCACCGGATAGAGACCGCGCCGCAGGACCTCGGAATAGGTAATGAGGATGGCAACGAATATGCCGCCGACCACCGACAGCAGAAAACCCAGAATGGTCAAATAGAGCGAGGGCCAAAGATGCGTCATGAGAAGATCGTGGCGCTCTATGATGACTGCAACAATTTCGCTTGGTGCCGGGAGCACGATGCTCCTGATGCCGAGAAGCCGCACCGAGGCCTCCCAGATCAGGAAGAGCACCAGCGTTACCGCAATCGGGGCGATGGAAGACCGGATGGATGCGCGAAGCTTCTTAAGCATGACTGGCCTCGATCGATGTGCGCAGGCGGCGAACGATAGCGTTGAAGCGTTCCTCCTCCGGCATGCTCCGTTCGCGCGGCCGCGGCAGGTCGATCTCGACTTCGTCGATGATGGTTGCCGGGCGCTTGCCCATGACCAGCACGCGGTCGGAGAGAATGGCCGCCTCGCGGATGCTGTGGGTGACAAAGACTACGGTTTTGCGGTTGGACTGCCAGATGCGCAGGAGCTCGAAGGCCATGTCGTCACGCGTGATGGCATCGAGCGCGCTGAAGGGCTCGTCCATCAGCAAAGTGCTCGGATCGTGGATCAGGGCCCGGCAGATGGAGGCGCGCTGGCGCATTCCACCGGACAACTGCCTTGGCAGCGCATCGGCAAAATCCTCCAGCTTGCTCATCTTCAACAGTTCACGAGCGCGCGGCAGGTATTGGGAGCGCGGGAGCCTGCGCAACTCAATGGGGAACAGGACGTTGTCCAAGATGGTGCGCCAGGGCAAAAGCACCGGGCTCTGGAACACCACGCCGACATTGGCGTCGGGACCCGTTATCGGCTTGCCCGCGAGCTTCAGCGTGCCCGATGTGGGGTGCGTGAGGCCGGCGACCATCATCAGCAGAGTGCTCTTTCCGCAACCGCTCGGCCCGAGCAGGCTCACGAACTCACCCTGCTCGATGTTGATGGATACGTTGCGGATCGCCTCCAGTTGTCCGAAGACTTTGCGCACATTGTCTATCTGCAATCCATTCGGATCCACGACGGCGCCTCCCGGTTTTGCAGCACTAAAAGGCCTGACTTGGCCCATAAGCTCGCCCCCCACCTGCAACGAAAGCCCCGGACTGCCGTCGACCGGCAGCCTTGCCCTTCGTTCTATCTTCCTATCGTACTATCTTAGGTACCTTAGGAATTATTATGTGACAAGGGGCTTTTTCACAGCCGTCCGTGCGCCAGCCAGATCGGGCAGGCCACGCAGATTAGAGACAGCAATCGGGGGCAAGGAGCGCGACGTCCACTTTATGCGTGACGACTAACATTCATGTCTTATAGATCAGATATTCAAATCTATCTTCTTCCTCCTTGAATCCTTTTTTCACAATTTAAGCCGAAAATACTTCCACTCAAAATTTATGATGATTCATCGCAATTTACGAGTCATAAAATCAAATCTACAAATCGATGCTTTCAAGCTCGGCACCTGACACGTCAACGACTTCAGACACGATTGTCCCTTTCTGGAGCACAACGATGCGATCCGAAAGCGACTTCAGGAACTCGATATTCTGCTCGACCAGGATGATTGATATGGTCGTTTGAGATCTTATGTGCTTGAGGGTTTCTACCATCTCTTCACGGATAGACGGCTGAATACCTTCGGTCGGCTCGTCCAGCAAAATGATGCGGGGCGAGGCAATGAGGCAGCGACCGAGGGCAAGGATCTGCTGCTCGCCGCCCGACATGACGCCGCCAAGGCGTTTGAGCAGCGGACCAATGCGCGGCAAGAGCGTCACGACGGCTTCGATGCTCACGCTGCCTGAACCGGCGCCCAGCTGGGCGACCTTGAGATTCTCTTCGCCGCTGAGGTTGGGATAGATCTGCCTGCCCTGCGGGACGTAGCCGAGACCAGCCTTTGCACGTTTGGCGACCGTCTTACCGGTGATCTCTTCGCCATCGAGCAGAATGTGGCCGGCCGTCGCGCGCACCAGGCCGGCGATCGTCTTCATGAGCGTAGACTTGCCCATGCCATTGTGACCGAACACGCCCAGGAACTCGTTGTCGCGCAATTCGAGATCGACCCTGTTGATGACGGCGATATCGCCATATCCTGAGCGGAGCGCTTTGATCGATAGGACTGACATCACGCGGCCTGCTTTCCGAGATAGACATTTTTCACGCGCTGATCGCTGAGCACGAGGTCGACATGGTCATCCATCAGCACCTCGCCGCGGTTGAAGACCGTCACCCTGCCCCCGATCAGGCGCACGAAATGCATATCGTGCTCGACAACGATAACGGCGTGCTTCTTGGCAAGCTCCTTGATGAGCCCGGCAAGGCGCGTCGATTCGGCTTTGGTCATGCCAGCGGCAGGCTCGTCCAGCAGGATCAGGTCCGGGTCCTGCGCGACCACCATGCCGAGCTCGACGAGCTGGCGATGGCCATGCGCCAGTTTGCCAACCATCTTGTTGCGGATCTCTGCGACATGCATGGTCTCCAAAATCTCGTCGAGTCGCGAGGAAAGCCGCGCACCCGAGCAGACCCGTCGCAGGGCGATCTGGATGTTTTCGGCCGCCGTCAGACCGTCAAAGACGTTTGGAACCTGGGTCTTGATGCCAATGCCCATCTTGGCGATCTGATGCGGATGCAGGCCCCGGATCGAGCGACCCTTGAAGCGCACATCGCCGTCCGAAGGTTTCAACTGCCCCGTCAGGCATTTGAAGAAGGTGCTCTTGCCAGCCCCGTTCGGACCGATGACGCAGCAGTGCTGGTTGGTGCCGATGGCAAAGCTGACGGAATCCAGCGCGACCACGCCACCAAAGCGCATTCCGAGCCCGGTTACCTCAATCATCGACATCTCAGCCCTCCCTGTTTCCGGTCAGGCGCAGCAACAGGCTGCGCAAGGCGGGCGCCAAGCCGCTTGGCACGAACATGACGAAGATGATCAGGACGCCGCCGAGGATCACTTCAGGATTGATGAACCCGCTCGTTCCCAAAGCCGTTGTCAGGACCTGGATCAGGACGCAGCCGACAAGCGGGCCAAGCAATGTTCCGCGACCGCCGATCAGCACCCAGATGACGATCTGGGCTGTGATGGAAAGGCTGAACATGTTGGGCGTGACGGTGAGCGAATTGGCAAACAGCATCCCGGCGAGGCCGGCAAGCCCGGCGCCGATAACGAAGGTGATGAGCTTGACGACACGCGTGTCATAGCCAAGCAACTCCACCCGCGTCTCGTTTTCCCTGATCGCCACCATGGTCTTGCCCGTCGCCGAGGCGAGGTAGGCGCGGCACAGCACGTAGGCCAAAGCGAGCGCGATGATCGCGACGCCAAAGATCACTTCGGTCGAGAGCGTGTTGGACGGGTCGCCGGGCATGTTGAGCTGCGGCGTCATCGGTATACCGTTGAAGCCGCCCAACGGCACCGAACCGATCGTGTAGGCATCCCCGGCCGAGCCGTTCAGCAACTGGCTGAAGATGAGGGTGATGGTGAGCGTTATAACGCCGACATAGACGTCTCCGATCCTGCCCCAGAAGATGAAGTTTCCAACCAGGGCGGCGAAGAACATCGGCACCAGAATTGCGGCCGCCACGCCAATCGTGGTCTCGCCTGCATTGAGCGAGGCAATGGCGTAAGCGTAACCGCCCAGTCCGAAGAACACCGCCTGTCCGAGACAGAAGATCCCGCCATAGCCCCAGACCAGGCCGAGGCTGAGCGACAGGATGCAGAGGCTGATGAAGATGGTCGCGTTGATGACGGTGTAGAGCTGGGCAAACATCGGGAAGACGACGGCCACCACGATCGCTGCAAGCAGCGTCGCAACCATGATGATACCGTCGGATGAAGAGGCTTTCGCAGACACGTCGGGGATCCGTTCAGTTATGGCGGAGCTGGTCATAGGCTCCCCCTGAAGAACTTGGCCGTGAAGCCGCGCGGCATGACGCGCAACAGCACGATCGCCGAGAGCAGCAGGGCGACTTCGCCAAAGACCGGCGTCGACAGGAAGGTAACGGCGGTGTTGATGCTGCCGAAGGTGGAGGCCACAAGTCCGGTGCCCGTGATCACGGCGGGACCGGCGCAGATGACGGTGATGAAGGCTTTCGCGACAAAGGCGAGCCCCATGCTTGGCGAGACGCCTGTCAGTGGCGCAATCAGCCCGCCAGCCAGCCCCGTGATTGCCGAGCCCACGACGAAGGTCGCACAATAGATCTTGGCCGGCTCATGTCCGAGAACGGCCGTTATGTCGGAATTCTGCATGGCGGCGCGCGCCACCAGGCCAGCCTTGGTGCCTTTCAGGAAGATCGCGCAGGCAGCAAGCAAAAATAGCGCAAGCACGATCAGGAGCAGTTCATAGGCGCTGGTCGAATAGGAGCCGATCTCTACGGCGCCAAGCGGTGCCGAGATGCCGGTAACGGTATTGCCGAACACCAATGTGACGGCGCCGATGAGAAACAGGCTCAGCCCCCAGGTGGCGAGCATGGTCTCGATCAATCTGCCATAGAGGTGACGGATGATCAGCCGCTCCACGACAAAGCCGACCAACGCCACCGACAAGGGCGCCACGAAGAAGGTGGCGATCCAGAAGTTGAGGCCGGCATTGACGGACATGACGGACGTGTAGGCGCCAATCATGAGAAACTCGCCATGCGCAAAATTGATGACCTTCATCATGCCGAACATGATGGCGAGACCGATGGAGAGCAGGACGAGCATCGCCACCGATGACAAAGCCTGGATGATCAGGATGAAAGTGTAATCCATTGCGTTCCCTTACCGCGTCAAACTGGACGCGCCTGCCGGCAACCAAACAGCACGGCAGGCGCGAACCAGACCTTACTCGCCCAGAACGTACTGCTTGGTGTCGTTCGGGTTGGCGACGAGGTCGCAAACAGCGGCCGTGTCCGATGGCGGCAGGTTCTCGAACCGCTCAAGGATGTTGAAGCCGTGATCGTGAGCCTCAGCGATATAGATATCATGCGACACGTGGTGGCATTTGCCGTCGACCGTCACGGAGCCACCGGGGCCAGCATACGCCAGATTGCCTTGGAGCGCAGCAATGACGGCGTCGCGGTCGACGCTGTTGGCCTTCTTGACCGCCTCGGCCCACAATTTCGGCGCATAGTAGCTCATGGCGGGCAGCTCGTTGATCGGCGAGCGATCGCTGCCCGTGGCCTTGGCGGCGTTGGCCACGAAGGTCTTGTTTTGCGCAGAGTCGATCTCGGGGAAGTAGCAGGCGCTGGTGAGGATGCCGTTGTGCTCGGCCGGGTTGGTGAAGAGCTGCTCGTTACCCGTGCCGAAGATGGTCGACGCCAGGCCGATGCGCCCCGACATGCCGGCGGCGGCCCACTGGCGGAAAAAGCCGATATGGTTGCTGCCGACGAGATCGGCCATCACCAGGTCCGGCTTGATGCTCTGGATCTTCTTCAAGGTGGCGCCGAAGTCGGTCTGTTCCAGCGGGAAGAATTCCACGCCTTCAAAAGTGCCGCCATTGTCCTTTGCGACCTTCTCGTGCCACTTGCTGACGATGTGGCCGAAATTGTAGTCGGCAGCGACGGTGTAGACGCGCTTGCCGAACTTCTTCATCGCGTAGGGAACGATCTTCACGGTCTTTTGGCCTGGCGTGGTGCCCAAGCAGAAGATGTTGCGGTCGCAAACGCCACCCTCATACTGGGTGCTGTAGAAGAACAGCGTCTTATAACGGCGCAGGATCGGGCGAATGATCTCGCGCGATGCCGAGGTGACGGCGCCGAACACTGCCGCCACCTGGTCGCGTGTTGCAGCCTCGGTGGCATATTGGCCGTAGAGCTGGTTGTTGGACTGGGTGTCGTAGCTCACCAGCTCCAGCTGCTTGCCCAAAAGGCCGCCTGCCTGGTTGATCTCGTCGACGGCCATCTTGACCATCTGCGCCATCGGCTTGCCAAGGATGTCCAGCACGCCGCTGGCATCGTGGATAGACGCGACCTTGATCGTATCGCCCGCAAAGGCGTTGCGAACGATATAGGGTGCCGCAAGCAAACCGGCGGTCCCCTTCAGGAATGTGCGGCGTCTCATCGTAACCATATTTCTCCTCCCATTCAGATTTGCTGGCTATTCAGACGAACGAGGACAGAGTCTTTATCTCCTCCCCGAACTTCGGCAGGTCCTGGCGCGCGATCACGCAGTGCACGCCCTTTTCTCGATCTACAGTTTGCGTGATCCGAAGATCCGCCGCTATCGAACATAGGGTGTAAGCGTCCTGGCGGGACAAACCCGATAGCTCGACAATGAGCGAAATCATCTCGCGGAGCGCGATCTCGGCGGCGTTGTCCAGGCTTGGATGGAACCCCATTGAGATCAGCGATGTCTCGGTGATGGCCACTGGCAAAGCCCGTGACCTGTTCTTCTGCACCCTGATGGTGAAAGTGCCCCTGAGCGCCGTCTCGACCGCGGTCAGGCAGACTTCGCCATCGCCCTGCAGGGCATGCCCGTCACCCACGGAAAAATGCGCGCCCGGCACGAATACCGGGAACAGAATCGTGGTGCCGGCAACAAACTCCTTGTTGTCGATGTTGCCGCCGAACATGCGCGGCTCGACGGAAGACAGCCGCCCGAAGCTCTTTGGCGGGGCGACCCCAATATTGCCGAAGAAGGGGCGACACGTCATGCTCCGCCCCCACGGCAAGGTGACGGTGCCCGCGGCGATATCGATCGGCAGATGCAGCCTGCGCTCTTCGGCAAACTCGTCTGGCAAGGTTCCATGCAGCGGCTTTTGCAGGTTCCAGCCCCAATCCTGGCGCAGCTCAATCTCGTCGATGCGCACCTCCAGCACATCGCCAGGCTCAGCGCCTTCGACAGCGATCGGACCGCTCAGCATGTGCGGCCCAGGACCACGCAGGCCCGCGGCCAGCACGATCCGGTGATCGTCGAGCACATTGAAGCTGGCGTCCGCGGGCAGGTCCTCGGGCTCGCCCGACAATGTGTCTATGGTGACGCTATCGCCCGACTTGATGTGCATGACCGGCGGGATGCGGGCGTCCCAGACGCCCCACTGCACGGTCTTGGTGCTGGCCGGGAGGTAATAACGAACCATTGAAATGCATCCTGCCACTTTGGCTGCCAAGGCACATCGGCTCTCGCGAGCGGCGTCCCCAGTCGCGTAAACATCCTATGATTGGTATAATAGAACCTTATTGCACACTGTCAAGCCTGGCTAACGAATGATCGACGAGAGCAGCTACGCAGTGGATCCTTCCAGGCGCCGCCGAGCGCCACCAAATTCCTCCCGATGCCTGCAAATGCGCCGTTTCGCTGAGAATCAACCACGAGCGGCGACTCCCGATGTTGAGCCTTGCAGATTGCGGCACGCTTCTGTATGAAACTTCTCTAACCTTATCACACATCAAAAGGCTTGCAAAACGCTTCCGCACCGCGTTGATTTTCTATCATACTAATGATAGTATGAATTTCTGACGTTCAGGCCGATGCGCACCTTGGGAGAGATGCGAGAGTCGCTCGGTCACCAAGGTGGAGAAAGACATGAAGGCACAAGGCGTCGGCGCCTCGCTATTGCGCAAGGAAGACGACCGCTATCTGCGCGGCCGCGGCCAGTTCGTTGGCGACATCCGGCTCCCCGGCATGATGGATGTTGCCTTTGTGCGCTCACCGCTAGCCCATGCCAGGGTGCGCGGCGCCACTGTCCCCGGCGATATCCGTGGGCGCGTCGTGCTCCCCGAAGACCTCAAGGGCGTCAAGCCCATCGTGGCGATTTCGGGTCTCGCCGGCTTCAAGGCTTCTGAGCAGCCCATTCTTGCCTTCGACAAGGTTCGCCAGGTTGGCGAGTTGCTGGCAATGTGTGTGGGCGAGACAAGGGCCACCGCCGAGGATGTCGCGGCCATGGTCGATATCAAGCTGGAGGAATTGCCGGCCGTCCACGACATGCTGAAGGCGCGCGAGCCCGGATCGGCGCTTTTGCACGAGCATTGGGGCGACAACGTCTTTCTGGAGACCTTTGTCGACGTCAACATGGAGGCAGCCCTCGATGCGCCCATCAAGGTGGTGCGCGAGATCTCGACGGCGCGTCAAAGCATGGCGCCGATGGAGGGCCGAGGCACTATCGCCTATTGGGACAACCGCATGGACCAGCTGGTGCTCTACACGGGCAGCCAGATGCCCCACATCGTGCGCAACGGCATGGCCGAGTGCCTCGGCCTTGGGCAGCATCAGATCAGGATCGTCTCTCCTGACGTTGGCGGCGGTTTCGGCTACAAGGGCATTCTGTTGCCGGAAGATGTGTGCCTTGGCTGGTACGCCATGCGGTGCGGACATCCTGTGCGGTGGCTCGAAGACCGTCGCGAAAGCCTGACTGCCGGCGCCAATTGCCGGGAGCATCATTACCAGATCACCGCCTATGCCGATCTCGACGGCAAATTACGCGGTGTCGAATGCGTCGCCTCGGTCGATTCGGGCGCTTACTCCTCCTATCCTTTCTCGGCCTGCCTGGAGGCCGCTCAAGTCGCCTCGATCTTGCCTGGCCCTTATGATTTTCCATCCTATCGCTGTCGCACGTACTCGGTTGCGACGAACAAGTGTCCCATCCTGCCCTATCGCGGTGTGGCCCGCACGGGCGTGTGCTATGCGATCGAGCTCATCATGGACGCGGTCGCACGCGCGGCCGGCCTGGAGCCTCATGAGGTGCGGCTGAAGAACCTCGTGCGGCCCGAGCAGATGCCGTTCGACAATATCACCAAGAAGCATTTCGACAGTGGCGATTATCCCGAGGCCCTGAGGCGGGCAATTGCTGCAATCGACGTCGACAAGGTGCGCGAACGCCAGCGTCGGGGCGAGGCCGACGGCAGGCTGGTCGGTGTTGGCCACTCCATCTATTGCGAGCAGGGCGCGCATGGCACGTCGGTCTATGCGGGCTGGGGCATCCCGATGGTGCCTGGCCACGAGCAGGCAACTGCGCGCATGACGCCCGACGGTGGGCTGGAACTGCGTATCGGAGCCCATTCGCACGGCCAGAGCATGGAGACCACCATGCCCCAGATCGCCCACGAGTTCCTCGGCATCGACATATCGAAGATCAAGCTCGTCCATGGCGACACCGAATACACGCCATATTCGACCGGCAGCTGGGGCTCACGCAGCGCCGTCATGTCCGGCGGCGCGGTGGCCACCGCGGCCAAGGAGATCGCAAGGCTGGCCAGGGGGATCGGCGCCCATCTTTTGCAGGCAAAGGTCGAGGACGTCTATCTCAGGGAGGGTGTCGTGCACGGGCCGAATGGCAGCGTCACCATGGCCGAGATCGCGCACACCTGGTATCGCCGCCCGCAGGACCTGCCCGCCAATGTCGACCCGCGTGGCCTGGAGACAACCATCGGCTACAAGCCGGCGCGCGATTCCGGCACCTTCAGCTACGCGGCGCACGCGGTCGTGGTCGCGGTCGACCCCGAGATGGGCAATATCGAGATCCTCGACTACGTGATCGTCGAGGATGGCGGCAAGCTCATCAATCCGATGGTGGTCGACGGGCAGATCTATGGCGGCCTGGCGCAGGGCATCGGCACCGCCCTTTACGAAGAGATGAATTTCGATGCCTCCGGCCAGCCGCTTGCCTCGACCTTCGCGGATTATCTCCTGCCGGGGCCGACTGAAGTGCCGGCGCCGAGGTTGGACCACATGGAGACTGCCGCGCCCTACACCGAGTTTGGCGTCAAGGGGATCGGCGAAGGCGGGGCGATTGCACCGCCGGCTGCAATCGGTAACGCGATCAACGACGCCTTGAAGGGTTTTGGGGTCGAATTGCTGCACTCGCCGATGACGCCGCGCCGCGTGCTGGAGGCGATCGCGGGCGACGGCAAGGACAATGGGCGGAGCAAAGCAGCGTGAAAGCGGTAAACTTCGATTATGCGCGCCCGGCGGAAATCTCTGCCGCAATCGCACTGCTGGTGGACGACACCCGCAGCGCCAAGTTGATGGCCGGCAGCCAGTCGCTCGGCCCGATGCTCAACATGCGCCTGGTTCAGCCCGACCTGATCGTCGACATCACGGGCATAGGCGCCCTGCGTTCCGTGCGTGAGGAGAGCGACAGCATTGTCGTCGGCGCCTGCGTGACGCATGCGGATTTCGAAGACTGCCGCGTGCCCGACGTTACCCGTGGCGCCATGCCTAGCGTGGCGCGCGGTATCGCCTACCGCGCGGTGCGCAACCGAGGCACCATCGGCGGCAGCATCACCCACGCCGATCCCTCCGCCGATTGGATTTCGATCTTGTCGGCACTCGGTGCGAAAGTGACCCTGCAAGGGCCGCAGGGCAGCCGCGTTCTGGCCGTCGAGGACTATATGCTCGGCGCGCTGGAGGCCGACCTTCGTCACGGCGAGATGCTGGTGTCGGTGACGATCCCCAAGCTCAGCCCGGGCGCCAGATGGGGCTACTACAAGAGCTGCCGCAAGACCGGCGAGTTCGCCCACGCCATCGGCGCCTTCCTCCTCGATCCACAGCGCAAGCTAAGCCGCGCCGTCATCGGTGCCACCGAGAGCCGGCCATTTGTCGTGCCCGACGCACGGCACCTGATCGGCGACGGCACAGCCAAGAATCTCATCGATGGCTTCGATCGAGAGGCTACCGCCAAGATGGCGCAAGAGAGCGGCATGAGCGACGAAATCGAGCGGCGATCGCATGTTGTCGCGTTGCGGCGTGCAATCGAACAGGCGAGGCCCTGATGACCTTGATCAATCTCACCGTCAATGGCAAGGCGACCACCGCCTCGGCGGAGCCGCGCACGCATCTCGCAGACTTTTTGCGTGAGACCCACAATTTCACCGGCACCCATATTGGTTGCGAGCATGGCGTATGCGGGGCCTGTACCCTTCTCGTGGACGGTGTGCCGACACGTTCTTGCATCACCTTTGCGGTCGCATGCGACCACGCCGAAGTCACGACCATCGAAGGGCTCGACGACGACGAGATCGCAAAAGAGCTCAGGGCCGCCTTCTCCAAGGAACATGGCCTGCAATGCGGCTATTGCACGCCTGGAATGATGGTCTCGGCGCGCGACGTGGTGCTGCGCATGGAGGCTCCTTCCGAACACGAGATCCGGGTCCTGATGAGTGGCAATCTTTGCCGCTGCACCGGCTATGTCGGGATCGTGCGGGCGATTGCGGGCGTGATCGAAGCCCGCCGTGCGCGTCGCGTCGGGGCGGTGCCGGGCGGCTACAGGACCGTGCTCGGTCCCGCGGGTTCGGGCCACGCGCCGGCCGCGCTAGGCGGCGAGGCGAAGCTCAGGCCGCAAGCGGCGAAGGCCGCCGTCCCTTCTGCCGGCAATAAGGCCGACACCAAGCTTGATGCGGACTGGAAGCCGCAAATGTCTTTTGGCCAGGGTTTTGTTGTCTCCCACCCCCCGGAAGCGGTCTGGAATTTCTTTGGGCGCATCGGCGAGGTTGCGTCCTGTCTGCCCGGTGCCTCCCTCACCGGCGAGCCGGTCGACGGGCATGTCGAGGGGCGCATTAAAGTCAAAGTTGGGCCCATCAGTGCCGAGTTCCAGGGCGTCGCCGGCGTCACGCGTGACGAGGCTTCGCGCACCGGCCAAATCTCCGGCGCCGGCCGCGATCAGCGCAGCAACTCGGCGACCCGCGGCCTCATCGGCTACGCGGTCAAGCAAGGCGCCAATGTTGGCGAGACAAAGGTCGATGTCACCATCGGCTACACGCTCACGGGCATGTTGGCACAGTTTGGCCGGTCGGGGCTCGTGCAGGACGTCGCCAATCGCATCATCGAGGCCTTCGTGAAGAATCTGGAGGCCAAGCTTTCCGGCAAAGGCGCAGAGGTCGCCGTCGCCACGGAGTTCGATGCGGGCTCGCTGATGTCCTCTGTGATCCTGGGACGCATCAAGGGCATCTTCTCAGCGCTGTTTGGCAAGCGAAGCAAGCCCGGCCAAGGTTAGGGCGGTCTCGCGCGAGATAGTACAAGATCAGATAGCGCGTGCGACCTGTTTGACACGCAAAGACCATGATTCCAACGATTGACAGAAGAACCGGCTGGCGAAGTCAGCTTATCTGTCATAAGTAGGGACCATGAATAGAATCAGCTCGAACTACGATCGGAGCCGCATACCGCTCTATGTCCAGGTGGCTTCCGTTATGCGGCAGCGTATCGAAACTGGCCATTGGGTTGAAGGCGAGAAGATCTCAACCATCGAAGTCCTGGAACAGGAGTTCTCGGTCGCCCGCGTGACCATCCGCCAGGCGATCGACCTCTTGCGCGGCGAGGGTCTTCTCGATGCCCAGCAAGGTCGCGGAACCTTCGTGTCGGGCAAACCCAAGCGCAATCGCTGGCTTAATCTCGCCACCGATTTCGACATGATGATCGCCTCGATCCGCAAGAATGTGCCCAAGCGCGTCCATGTCGAGAACAGGGCCTCGCCGCCCGATCTGCAGCAAGGTGAAGGCAAGCTTGCCGACGGCTACGCGTTCCTGCGCAGCGTCCAGTATAATGATGGCGAGCCCTTCTCGGTTGTGAACCTGCACCTGGCTCAGGATATATTCGACAGGGACAACAGGCGCTTCACCCATCATGCCGCCTTGCCAGAAATGGTGGAGATGGAAGACATCACCATCGCCCATGCCTATCAGACGTTGACGATTGGCGTGGCCGATCCTGAGACGGCGGAGCTTCTCAAGATCGGCCTTGGCGAACCGACCGCTGATTGTCGGCTGATCCTCGTCGACGACAAGGACGTCGCCATCTATGTGGCGAACATCCATTATCAACGCGAATGTTTCGCGATGCGCATCGACCTGTTGGAGAAATCGCGCATCAAGAAGGCTTCGCGGACCAAGGGCTAGGCCGCCTCCAGGACCTGGCGCGGCTCGCGCCCGACGATGGCCTGGTAACGACCCTGGTCGGTCGCGCCCTCGGTGTTGATGACAAACACGCGGGCGTTCTCGTCAAGCCCGAGCGCCTTGCGGTCCTGCGCATTGGTCATCACGCGCAGCAGGCCCGCGAGCCCCGCCCCGCCGCTCTCGCCAGCAACGATTGCGCGATCGCCGGAGGCTGGCTTTGCCAGCCGCCGCATGGCATTGGCTGCGTCATCGTCGCTGACCGTCATGAAGGCATCAGCCTTGCGGCTCAGGATGCGCCAGGCCACCAGTGAGGGTTCGTAGCATTCAAGCATCGCCATGATTGTCGCCTGGCCATGATCGATCTTCACGGGCGAGCCATTGACGGCGCTTTGATAGAGGCAGGCCGCGAGGTCGGGCTCGACCACGACGAATTTCGGCCGCTTCGGTCCCATGACAATGTCAAAATAGCCTGCAACGGCCGCGGCCAGGCCGCCGACCCCTGCCTGCATGAACACATGCGTTGGCCATTCGGGCAGCTGGCGCAATGCCTCGCCCAGCATTGCGGTATAGCCTTGCATGACGAGCCCAGGAATGCGCTCATAGCCAGGCCAGGAGGTGTCCGACACCACGGTCCAGCCGCTCTCGCGGCACGTCCGTTCAGCCACTGCCACGGAATCGTCATAGGTGCCGTTGACGCGAATGATCTGCGCGCCGTATTCGGCGATCGCCGCCACCCGTTCGTCGCTGACGCCGGAATGGACGAAGATCGCGGCCTTGGCCCCCACCAGCCGTGCGCCCGATGCCACCGATTTGCCGTGATTTCCATCCGTGGCGCAGCCGAAGATCATGCCTTCGGCAGTCTTGCGCACCGCCGGCGACTGCAGCTCGCTGACGTCGACGGGCAGACCGAGCCTGCGATAGGCGGCCTCCAGCACCAGGCGGATTACCGCATATGAGCCACCGAGCGCCTTGAAACTGCCCATCCCCAGACGCGTGCTCTCGTCCTTGACGTGAATTGAGGCAATGCCGACCTCGCTTGCCAGGCCAGCCAGGCTGACGAGATCGGTGGGCTTATGATTTGAGCGGTGCTCGAGGTAGCGCTGGACCATTTTTACGGCATCGGCGCTCAGGGTTTCGGCGTCAACTGCGTCC
The DNA here is from genome assembly GCF_020164675.1 of Mesorhizobium sp. ESP-6-2. Taxonomy (NCBI): domain Bacteria; kingdom Pseudomonadati; phylum Pseudomonadota; class Alphaproteobacteria; order Hyphomicrobiales; family Phyllobacteriaceae; genus Mesorhizobium; species Mesorhizobium sp. ESP-6-2. The sequence goes on along the minus strand of NZ_JAIUGT010000010.1, from coordinate 186,947 downwards.
AAAGGCGCTTTATAATCGAAATGGGAATTAAGTAACAGCACGCCGATCTCCATTGATTATCTGGCGATATTATGTTTCTATTTGCGATAGAGATTTCGCCTGATTTCTTTCCCTCAGCGAAATTTCTTTGCAAAAATCATCTCAATTCTGCAAAAAAGAAAATCGATGCCGCAAAAGCTGGATAACTTCGACGTCGCCATCCTTGATATTCTCCAAAGGGACAATACGACGCCGCAACGAATTATCGGCGAAAGGGTCAACCTCTCAGCCGCGGCCGTCCATCGTCGCGTGCGCCGCATGCAAGAGGAAGGCGCCATTGTCGGCAACTATGCGGTGGCAGATCCGGCCCATGTCGGGCTGCCGATCACGGTGGTTGTCGAGGTCAATATCGAGAGCGAGCGGCTCGACCTGCTCGATGCCGCCAAGCGCAGCTTTGCTGCCGATCCTCGGGTACAGCAATGTTACTATGTGACGGGCGATGCCGATTTCATCCTCATTGTGACGGTCGCCTCTATGGCGGAATATGAGGCCCTGACGCGGCGGTTGTTTTTCGAGAACCACAACGTCAAGCGCTTTCGCACGCTGGTGGCCATGGAACGGGTCAAGGTGGGGCTGTCGGTGCCGCTCCCCGCAGCCTAGCCGCCTCGGCACTGGTTCGGCGCAAAATTAATGCTAATTTGTGACACTGGTCACTGCAGGAATCGCGTCTTCAGGCATGTGTTGTCGCCCCTCCCATGCCCGCAGCCGCAGAGCCATCCGTCCTTTGCAGGATTGATTGAATGAACAGACACATGTCACGATCTGAAAAGGTCGTACCGGCGCCCACGGCTTCCGAGGTCGGCGGCTTCTATATTGGTGAGGTTGCCGAGATGCTCGGCGTCTCGGCAAGCAAAGTCCGGCAATGGGACAAGCATGGGTTGATTGCGCCCTCGCGCACCAAGTCGGGCTACCGGATCTATCCGGTGGAGCAGTTTCAACGCATGCGCCGTATCCGGGACCTGTCGAATTCGGGGGTAAACCTGGCCGGCATCAAACATGCGCTGGCCGAGCCCGGCTCGGGCCAGGGCAATTCGGTCACCGCGCCACCCGCGCTGCTCGGGTTCAAGCTCCAGACCCTGCGCCAGAAACAGAGGGTCAGTCTCAGGCAACTCGGGACGACGACCGGTCTCAGCCCCTCTTATATCAGCGCGGTCGAGCGCTCGGTCGCCAACCCTTCTTTCGCCGCCTTGCTGAAGCTTGCCAATGCGCTCGACACCAACACGGTTGCGCTCCTGGGCGGGGCGTTCGAGCCCAACAAGCTGATTGTGAAGGAAGGTGAAAGGCGCCCGCTGGACATCAATCTCGATGGCATCGAAATCCAGCAGCTTTTCCGCGCTGAGAGCTCGCTCGAATCCCTGCTTTTCATCCTGGAGCCGGGCAGCCATAGCGGCGAGAGCTACAAGCACCCAGGGGAAGAGTTCCTGTTTGTGCTGGAAGGCAGACTCGATCTCACATTGGACGAAACCGAGGATTATGCGCTGGACACCGGTGACGCGATGACCTTTGCCAGCCATCGCCCGCACAAATATGGCAATTCTACCGATCAGGTCACCAAGGTGCTGTGGGTGAACACGCCACCCACCTACTGATCGCAGCCGTCGCTGCGAACGACTGTATCCGGGGAGGGCGTTTCACCGTTTCATGAGCACGGCAAACCGCCCCTCCTGGTTGGATCAGCCCTAGGCGAGCTTGACCTCGGCGCCGAGCTTTGCCAGCGACTGCTTTGCGTCGCCAAACAGCATCGACGTCTTGGGCGACACGAAAAGGTCATTGTCGACACCCGAGAAGCCGGTGCCTTTGCCGCGCTTGAGCACGATGACACTTTTGGCGTCAACCACGTTCAGGATCGGCATCCCATAGATCGGCGAGGCGCGATTTGTGCGCGCCGCCGGGTTAACCACGTCGTTGGCTCCCACCACAAGCGCCACGTCGGCGTCGGCGAAGCGCTGATTGATGTCTTCCATGTCGACCAGCTTGTCGTAGGAGACCCCCGCTTCTGCCAAAAGCACATTCATGTGGCCGGGCATGCGTCCCGCGACCGGGTGGATGGCAAAGCGCACATCGACACCGCGCTTTTCCATCAGGTCGACGAGCTCGCGCGCTTGGTGCTGGGCTTGGGCGACGGCCAGTCCGTAGCCGGGCACAATGATGACGCGCTGGGCAAACGCCAGCCGCAGGGCTGCGTCCTCAGCATTGATGGGCGACATCTCACCGGAAGCTGCGGTATGGGCAGCACCCCCACTGTCGGCCGCGCCGAAGGCGCCAAACAGGACATTGGTGAAAGAGCGGTTCATCGCCTTGCTCATGGCGATCGACAAAATGAAGCCGCTCGCCCCGTCAAGCGCGCCGACAACGATCAGGATGTTGTTGTCGATCGCAAAACCCGTGGCGACAGCTGCCAGGCCGGCATAGGAGTTCAACAACGAGACCACGACAGGCATGTCGGCGCCACCGATGGGCACGACCATCAAGATGCCGACGGCCAAGCCTATGGCGCCGATGGCGATGAAGGCATTGACGTTGTAGGGATCGTAAATCACCCAACCAAGACAGATCACGCCCGCGAGGAAGAGCGAGATGTTGAACACGTTCTGGCCGGCAAAGGTGATCGGCCTGCCCGGCAGCAGTTCCTGGAGCTTACCGAAGGCCATCAAACTGCCGGTAACCGTCAGCGAGCCGAACAGGACCTCAAAACCGATTGCCGTCATCTTGGCCGCTGTCAGGCCCGCTCCATGCAGGCCGTGAATATATTCACCAATACCAACCAGGGTCGCCGCCAAGGCGCCGAAGGCGTGGCTGAAGGCAATACGCTGCGGCATCGCGGTCATGGGCACCCACATTCCAAGCGGGTAGCCCACCGCCGCCCCGACGACCGCGCCTATGGCAATCCATTCAAAGGTGACGATACGCTGCTGGAACAGTGTCGCGCAGATGGCGACCAGCATGCCGAAGGCAGCCATGCGCATGCCGCGACGCGCCGTGTCGGGATGACCAAGGGCGCGCAGGGCGAGGATAAACAGCGTTGCCGCCGCGAGATATGCGATCTGGATAAGGGTATCAGTCATTGGTCATTGGCGCCGTTGCGCCCTCCCCTTTTGGCTGCCGGCGAGGACTTGAACATCGCGAGCATACGGTCGGTGATCAGGAAGCCGCCGACGACATTGGCCATGGCACCCCCCACGGCGACTGCGCCGAGCAAGCTTCCGATCAGACCCTGGCCGGAGCCCGCCAGCACGATGGAGGCAACAAGCGAAATGCCAGAGATGGCGTTGGTGGCAGCCATCAGCGGCGTATGCAGCAATGGCGGGATGCGGCTGATGGTCTGGAAGCCGACGAAGCCGGCGAGCATAAACACAAAGAGCTGAATCACTGAGGTCGAGGTCACGACGGTCTCCAAGGTTTGGCGCGACGGCCCGGGGGGACGGCCCATCCCCAAAGGTGAGGGCCGCCAAGCGGCGACATAAGCGCGGTTAGCGGGTCGGCGTCAGTTCGGTTTCGCCTTCTGGAAGGCGGGGTGCACGATCGAGCCGTCTCGGGTCAGGTTCGTGCTGCGGATCAGCTCGTCTTCCCAGTCGATCGCCAGAGCAGCTTTTTCCGCATCGACCATCGTCGACACGAAGCTTAGAAGGTTGCGTGCATAAAGATTGGACGCGGTCGCAGCCACCTTCGAGATGGTGGAATTGCCAATGATCTTCACGCCGCCATCGGTCACCACCACCTGGCCCGGAACAGAGCCCTCGATGTTACCGCCCTGCTCGACCGCAAGATCCACCAGCACCGAGCCGGCGCGCATCGTGTCGATCATCTGCTTGGTCAAAAGCCGCGGTGCCGGGCGCCCCGGGATAAGAGCGGTCGTGATGACGATGTCCTGCTTCAGGATATGCGCCGCGACGAGTTCCGCCTGCTTGGCCTGGTAGGCCTTGGACATTTCCTTCGCATAGCCTCCCGCAGCCTCGGCGGCGCGAAACTCGTCATCTTCGACAGCCACAAAGCGCCCGCCAAGCGATTCCACCTGTTCCTTCGCCGCGGGCCGCACATCGGTGGCGCTGACCACCGCGCCAAGCCGCCGGCCGGTCGCTATCGCCTGCAGGCCAGCGACGCCTGCGCCCATGACAAAGATTTGGGCCGCAGGCACCGTGCCCGCCGCCGTCACCATCATCGGCAGCAGCCTGGTGAACTCGCCAGAGGCATCGATCACGGCGCGGTAGCCGGCAAGGCTTGCCTGGCTGGAGAGGACATCCATGGCCTGCGCCCGCGAAATGCGTGGCATGAGCTCCATGGCAAAGGCCGAGACGCCGGCGCCGGCCAATACGTCCAGTGCCCCGTTGGCCCGGTGTGGGTCCATGGTCGCAATGATGGCAGCCCCCGGGCGGCAGGCCCGGATGATGTCCTCGCAAGGCCTGTTCACCGAGAGCACGATATCGGCTTCGCGCACGGCTGAGCGCGCGTCCGCGACCAGCTTGGCACCGGCCTTTTCATAGTCCTGGTCGGATATGCCGGCGCCGTCGCCCGCGCCGCCCTGGATGTCGACCGTGCCGCCGAGGGCGGTATATTTGCGGACCGTCTCGGGCGTTGCCGCGACCCGGCTGTCGGTCAGCTTGTCGGATAAGACACAAATATGCATGACGCTTCCCCATTGAACGGACAAGGGGGGCCAAAACGGCTCGCGCTGTCCAAATGCACCATGGACCTTTGTTTGCGCAAAGTCAACCTATTTATAGTATGATAGACAGAATCTGAGCGGCGAAGCCAAAAAAAGGCCCGCTTTCGCGGGCCCAGTTCGGGCGCGGTCAGTGCCCGAGGGGAACCTATTTTGCGACAGGATCGGCGTTGCACCAGTCATAGATGCTGAGCGCCATCACCTTGATCGAGGTGATGTAGTCGTCGATCGAGACATACTCATCATTGGCGTGCATGACAGCGGTCGAGCCCGGTCCGAAGATCACCGTGGGGGTGTGGCCATAGCTGTTGAGGAAGCGGGTATCCGCGGCGCCCTGGCGACCGCTGATGATCGGCTCCTTGCCAGTGATTTCCGTGTAGACACGGCTGACGGTCTGGACGATTGCATGCTCGCGCGGGATCTCGGAAGCCTCCGCGTCATAGCCAACGAAGCGCACGACCGGAGGATGGTCCTTCATCCAGTCGTCTTTCTTGGCCGCCTCGGCGATCTTCTTCACCAGGCTCTGCTTGACCCCTTCATGATCCTCGCCGGGAACAGTGCCGATACTGCCCTTCAGCAGCGCCGTCGCCGGGAAGGCGCTCGGATAGTTGCCGGCCTGGAAGCTGCCGATAATGCAAGGCAAGGAATCGATCGCACTTGGATAGAGCGGGTGCTTGACGCTCGCCACACGCTCGTCTTCCAGCTCCTGCACGGCTTCCACGATCTTTTGCCCAAGCTTGATGCCGCTGACGCCGAGGTAGCGCTGCTGGATGCCGGCGGGCTTGCCCTGGATCTCGATCTCGAACCAGATGCGGCCGATGCAGGCCGGCTGGACGTGAAGGTCGCTGGTCTCGCCCGAAATGCCGGCATCCGCGCTATAGCCACGGATCACGGTATCGAGTGTGCCATGGCCGCTGACCTCTTCGTCGATGACGACGTTGATCAGCACGTCGCCCTTGGGTGTCAGGCCCAGTTCCTTGAGGTACTGGACCGCCAGAATATGGCTGGCGACCCCGCTCTTCATGTCGCAGGAGCCCCGTCCATAGATGCGCCCGTTCTCGATTTTGGCCGACCAGGGATTGTCGCTCCACCCCTCGCCATTGCCGACGGGGATCACATCAGTATGCCCATTGAGCAGAAGCGAGCGCCCGCCACCGGTACCCTTCAGTGTCGCCACGATGTTGGGGCGTCCTTCGTAACCGCGCGCCACCGGGCGATAGCCGGGATGCTTTTTCAGCTCCTCCCAGTCCGTATCCCAACTGTCGACCTCAAGGCCGATATCCTTCATGTAGCCGCCGACGAATTTCTGGATCGCGGCCTCATCGCCGGTCACGCTCGGTATGGACACCATCTTTTGCAGGAACTCGACGGCATGATCGCGCAATCCGTCGATCTTGTAGAGAATGTTCCTGCGCTCTCTATCAGTCATTAGAATTTCTCCGGAGTCTGGCCTGAGGTTTGCCCGGCGCCCGCCGGGGATGCGGCGCCGTCAGAGCGCCTTGAGCCTCGGGATGATTTCGCGGGCGATCGTCTCGACCTGCTCCATCTGATATTTGTAGGGGACGAAGATGATCTTCTGGACGCCGGCGTCGATATGCTCCTTGAGCTGCGCGACACAGTCGTCGACCGAGCCCATGACCGCACTCTCGCGCGTGCAATCGCTGTGCTCGGGGAAGTCCCACTCCTTGTTCAACCAGTCCATCATGGCCTCACGGACCGCATCCTTTGACGGGCCGATCATGATCGGCAGCTGGGAGGCGTTGAGCAGCTTGTCAGGATCCTTTCCGCCCTCTTTGGCGTAGGTGCGAATCTTGTCCCAGGAGCGCTTGAAGTCCTCGGCACGGTAGAAATAGGTCAGCCAACCGTCGCCGACGGTGCCGGCGCGCTGCAGGACACGGTCGACATAGCCGCCGATCAGGATCGGGATCTCGCTCTGGTGCGGCTTGGGATACATCACCGCCTTGGAGATCTTGTGGTTCATGTACTCGCCTGACACCGACGGCTCGGTCCACAGCCGGCGCATGATCTCAAGGTTTTCGTCCATGATCTTGCCGCGCTTCTCGAACGGGGTGCCCATGGCGTCGAACTCGCGCTTGTACCAGCCGGAGGCCATGCCCATCACGAGGCGGCCGTCCGAAAGCTGGTCCATGCTGGACAACTGCTTGGCGAGCGCAACGGGGTTGCGCAGCGGCAGGACCAGGATGCCCGTGCCCATCTTGATGCGCTTGGTGCGTGCAGCAATGCCCGTCAGGACCGTCAGGGAATCGATGATCGGGAAATTCGGATCGACGCCCAGCAACATGTGGTCCCAGACCCAGACCGAATCGAAGCCAAGCTCCTCGACGCGTACACCATAGTCGACAAGCGCCTTGGCGCTCGGCATTTCGGGATAGGCGGTGAAATTGCGCGCGGCGATACCAAACGTCTTTGACAATACAGTCATTGAAAAATCTCCCACAGGGTTAGGCAGTAAACAGGCGCTCGGGGTCGAGCATCCGCAGCGTTTGCAGCTCGTGATCGGTCGGCGGCTCGGTGACCGCCGTTTTCTCATCGAAATCCAGCCTGAAGCCGGTATTGTCCTGGACCTCCTCGCGCGAGACGCCGGGATTGAGCGCCAGCACCTTCATGCGCCGGGTTTTGTCATCGAAGCCGAAGACGGCGAGCTCGGTGATGACACGGAACATGCCGCCGGCCGGCAGCCCGCTTTCGGCACGGCTGTTGCCGCCGCGGATGAAGCCGGGACTGGTGATGAAGTCGACATTCTCGACAAAGCGACGCTTCTCGTGCTTCATGGCGACGATCATGTTGGTGAGACTGGAGATGTCGTTGCCGCCGCCGGTTCCCGGCAGGCGCGTCTTGAGGTCCTTGGGGTCACCTATATAGGAGGAGTTCAGATTGCCGAACTGGTCGATCTGCGCCCCGCCCATGAACCCGACATCGACATATCCGCGCTGCAGGAGCAGCAGGACGTCGGCGCTGCCCAGCACCATGTTGGCGCGCTTGGTGCAGCGCTGATCATTGGTCGAGGGAGGCAGCTTGCCCGGCTCGACAAAGGCGCCGACCACCCCGCCTTCGAACAGGATCGTGAGGCCCGGGCAACGCAGGCGCTGCGCGAGCGTGGCGGCCAGAAGCGGCGTCCCAACCCCCGCAAAGACCACCTGCCCGTCGCGCAGCTGGCGCGAGCTCAACACGGCCAGGATTTCGGCCGCGGTGTAGTGATTTTTCTCAGTCATTGTAAATGCTGCGGCCCTTGCGGCTTGCATCGAGAAGCTCCTCCATACCGATCAGTGCGAGATAGTCGTTCCAGGAGTCCGGCCCGTAGAAGTAGCGGTCCAGGTAGTCGCGCATGCCGTTGACGGGGTCCCCGTTCACCTGCGCGACATAGGCCTCCATGTGATTGAGCATCGGCTCGTAGATGCCGAAACATTCATGCGGCGCCGAGCCATAGGGAACCTCGACCACCGCATCGACGCAGAAGAACGGAATCTTGGTCTGATCCGGAGCGCGGCGGATCTGATCGTTCGAGACGATACGCTCGGTGGTCAGGATCACGCGGTTGGCAGCCATTGCGAGGTCGAGGTCCATGAATTGCAGGCCATCGATCTGGGCGTTGCCGTAAGCGTCGCAGCGCTGCACATGGATGAGAGCGACGTCCGGGTTCAGCGCCGGCACGAGCAAGAGCTTTTCGCCCGTGAAAGGACAATCGAAAGGCTGCGCCTCGGGACGCTGTTCCAGAACGCCAGAACCCAGCATGGCGCGCATCGGCAAGAAGGGCACGCCCATGCCGCCGGCGCGAAAGCGCATGCCGACGCCCATATGGCTCCACTCTTCGTAATTCTTGCCGAGCTTTTCCACATGCAGCCGCATCACCTTGGACAGGCCCCAAAGAATGCCCTGGGCGAACCAGCTGGTGATGATGTGGTCGGAGACGCCAGAACCGAACAGGAGATCGCCGTCGGTTGAAACGATGCAACGCGAGCAGGAAAGGTTCTGGCGGCGCTGGCGAATGACCTCCCAGATCAGCGCCATGGGCGTGCGCGACATCGTCGAGCCGCCGATACCCACCTTCATGCCATCCTGGACGAAGGAGGCAGCCTCCTGGAGAGACATCACCTTCTCGCGTAAACTGCGGTCGCGGCCAGCGAGGTTCTCCCTGAGCTTCGTATAGGGCTCTACCTGAGCATTAAGCACGCATTCTCTCCTTTCACAGGCGGCTCGGGACCGCCTCTTGCCTAATTCAAGCCGACCTCAGCGTTGAAACTCGTGATCAGCGCGTCCCAATCGGGCGCGCTCTGCGCGACGCCGCGCCAGAATGACTGGTCGCGGCGCGCCTCAAAATCGTCAGCAGTCACGCCCTGCTGTTCGACCCAGGTGTAGTAGCCGAGATTGAAAATGCGCCGGCGTTCCCGCGCGTCGGTTTCCAGAAGATGGGGCCCCGCGGACGCTCCAAGATGGGTAGCCAGCACCGCGGCGATGTCTGCATCGGAAATCCCGCCGCCAAACTCCTTGCGCTCCAAGGTCTCAAGCTCACTGCGATAGAGACCGGCTCCATCGGTGGCGATCGTCATCACAACATCGTCGGACCCGTAGTCCATGTATTTGGCGAGCCTGATCGCAGCCAGGATATTGGCGATTCCGGAGATGCCGATTTCGTCCAGGAACGAAAGCTGCGCTTCCTCCAAGCCAAAACGCCTCGCCAGCCTGAAGCGCATGCCATCAGCATTGAAAAGCAGGTTGAGGAGGTCGGTGGAGCGATCCGATATCCCGATGACGAAATCGAGATTCATGACGTTGTGGATCAAGGGAACGTGCTTGTCGCCAATGCCCTGGATGTTGTGTTCGCCATAGCCGTTCTCAAGCAGGGTCGGACACTCGACCGCCTCCACCGCCGCGATCCGGGTCCCGTGCGTGGATTTGAGCCGGTCACCGGCCGCGATGGTCCCGGCAGAGCCGGTTGCCGACACAAAGGCGGCCAGCCGCGCGCCGGCATGGGCGGCAGCAAAATCGAAGAACACCCTGTCACAGGCACCGCCCGTGCACACGTGGTGGGCCAGGTAGTTCGGAAAGGCCGAGAACTGGTTGAGGATGACGTTCTCGTCGCTCAGCGCCAGCTCATGGCACTTGTCGTATATCTCCTTGACGTTGCTCTCGGTTCCGACTGTCCTGACGATGTGGGACGGGTCGGCAACCCAGCGCTCCAGCCATTCGTAGCGCTCCCGACTCATCCCTTCGGGCAGAACCGCCACGCCGGCGCAACCCAGGATACGGGAGATCGCGACGCCGCCACGACAGTAATTGCCCGTCGAGGGCCATATCGCGCGATGGCGGTCAGGATTGAACCGGCCCGAAACCAGCTGCGTGACCAGGCCGGCATAGGCCGGCAGCACCTTGTGGGCGCCGATCATGGGGAAGCGCGCGCCCAGAAGCACCACGATGGGCGTCCTCACCCCAGTCAGCGCCGCGGGCAAGACGACATAGGACGGCACGTCGGAGCGACCGCGGCGGCCGGCATCATTGAACCAGTTTACCCGCCACAGATTGGATGGGTCAGCCGCGTCGGGATCAACGTCTGCCAGACGCTCAAGCGCCCGTTGAGGGATCGGCTCCTCGCCGGCAAGCTGGGCAAAGGTGGGAAGCACGATGGCGCGCTCGCGCGCCCTCTCGACCGCGGCGCGACGGATATCCGCATCGAGCACTTGCGCCTTGTCCTGCAGAGCCTCTCCCAGCCCGATCATCGCAACTTTTCCCCATTCGCTGCATGTGCAACGTCAATATCAGACTATCATACTAACATTAGTACGACTAGTAAAGAGGCAAAATCCTGTGGCAAGGAGGGATGCATTCGCATAAGAATGCTCGCTGCCGGATACAGGCAGTCGGGCAACGGTTTCGAAATTGCCGACCGGACGATCCGCGATCTTGTCTGTCGAGATCAGGGGCATCTTCGGCCAAGGCCCTAGCCGACGATTCCCAATCCAACGACGGCGTGACTTGGCTAAACTGCCGGCAGGACCCATAGCGGTCGAGGCAGGGCAGCCATGTGCGCGCGCTGGCGCTGCTTTTGCGAGGCATTGCCGTAGGTGGTGGTCCTGAGCCGTGGCACACGCCCGGCATCGACAATTATGCTTTCCATCCTCTGAGGCGTCATCTCCTGGCCGTGGCTGGCGCCGGCGGAGCGCGAGATGCTCTCATCCATAAGCGTCCCCCCAAGGTCGTTGACACCGGCGTTGAGGCAGTGACGCACCCCCTCGGGGCCAAGCTTCACCCAGGAGGCCTGGATGTTGGTGATGTGCGGGTGGAGCGTGAGCCGCGCCACCGCATGCATCAAGATCGCCTCACGGAATGTCGGGCCAGGCCGCGACCGCCCCTTGAGATAGATCGGGGCCTCCATGTGCACAAACGGCAATGGCACGAACTCCGTGAACCCGGCGGTTTCGGCCTGCAGGTCACGCACCCGGATCAGGTGCCTTGCCCAATGCTCATAGGCGTCGATATGGCCGAACATGATGGTGGCGGTCGAACGGAAGCCGAGGCCGTGCGCGGCGCGCATGACGTCCAGCCACTCCTTTGTGTTGAGCTTGTCGGCACAAAGCGTGCGCCGCACCTCGTCATCAAGAATCTCGGCCGCCGTCCCGGGCAATGTATCGAGCCCCACCGCCTTGAGCTGCGCAAGAAAGTCTGACACAGAAAGGCCTAGCGTCTTGGCGCCCTGGAAGACCTCTAGTGGCGAGAAGGCGTGCATGTGGATGGAGGGCACCGCCTCCTTGACCGCGCGGCAGAGCGACAGATAGCGGTCACCCGTATAGGACGGGTGAATGCCGCCCTGCATGCAGACCTCGGAGGCGCCGCGTTCCCAGGCCTCACGCACCCTGCCTGCCACTTCGTCGAGCTCCAAATCGTAGGGGCGCCCACGCAGGTTCTCGCTCATCTTGCCCTTCGAGAAGGCGCAGAACTGGCATTTGAAATAGCAGATGTTGGTGTAGTTGATGTTGCGCGTCACCACGTAGCTCACGACATCGCCATTGGTTCGGCGCCGCAGGTCGTCAGCGGCGCGGCACACGGCTGCAAAATCCGTGTCGCGCGCCCGAAAAAGCGTCACGATGTCCGCTTCCCCAAGCAGGCGCCCTTCGCGGGCTCTGTCCAGCACGGCCTGGATGCTCTTGCTGGCCGGCATGGGCTTTGCCCGCAACAAGTCCACATCGGCGGTGGGCAGCTGGTCGAGCCGGCCGGGGCACCAGTGGTCGGTACGGGGCCAGCCGTCGGCATCGACAAGGTTATAGAGCGAGAAGCGCAAGTCCGCATCGACCCAGTGGAGCGGATCGCGGGCGAAAGCGGGGTAGATCGCCAAGCGCTCGACGAGCTTCTTGCCGGCATGACGCGTCGCCGAGCCGAGCTCCTCCAGATGCGGCCACGGTGCCTCGGGATTGACATGGTCGGGTGTCACCGGTGAGACACCGCCCCAGTCATTGATGCCGGCGCCGACCAGTTGCGCCAGGGCGCCTGGGCTGAGATTTGGCGGAGCCTGGATGTTCATCTGCGGTTCGAAGAGCAGTCTGGCAACCGCAATGGTCCAGAGATGGTCTTCCAAATCGGGTGCAGGCGCGTCGGCCATCCTTGTGCCCGGCTTGGGCCGGAAATTCTGGATGATCACTTCCTGCAGATGCCCATAGCGATCGTTGAGCTCGCGCAAGGCCAGCAGAGCGTCGATTCGCTCCTCCCGCGTCTCGCCAATACCGATCAGGATGCCGGAAGTGAAGGGAACAGCCTTTTTACCCGCGCGCCTGATCGTATCGAGGCGCGCAACGGGGTGCTTGTCGGGGGAGCCGTGATGCGGGCCGCCCTTGGCGCAGAGCCGCTCCGAGGCACTTTCAAGCATGATGCCCTGCGAGATCGAAACCTTGCGCAGCGCAACGAGGTCGTCGTCAGTGAGCAGACCCGGATTGACGTGTGGCAGCAAGCCGGTCACGCGCAGCACCAGCGCCGCCATTTCCCGTAGATAGGAAATGGTTGTCGCGTGACCCAGTTGCGCGAGCTCCTCTCGAGCAGCACGGTAACGGGCCTCCGGCTTGTCGCCCAGTGTAAACAGCGCCTCCTTGCAACCAGCCTCCTTGCCTGCCCTGGCGATGGCCAGAACTTCCTGCGGTGTGAGAAAAGCGCGCTCCCCCTTACGCGGGGGTTGGGCAAAGGTGCAGTAATGGCAGACATCGCGGCAGAGCTGCGTCAGCGGGATGAAGACCTTGCGCGAGTACGAGACATAGGGCCCGTGAGCCTGATCGCGCCGAGCTGCAGCGGTTTCCAGCAGCTTCGTCAGGTCCTTCACCGCGATGAGATCGAGGGCCTCCTGGCGTTCTAGACGACGCGAAAGGGGAAACTCGGCCAACAGATCAGCATTGCTCATAGCCGCGACAACTCCAGTGTGTTTTGCGTGGACGCCCGCATCTTGAGGTCAGTGATGCGGGCAAGTAGCGCCCGCGTGCGGCGGGCGGGGCCTCCGGCCAGCTTGCCGGTCATCAGGTCGCCAGGCACGTCGATGTCATTGCTGGCACCGCTTAGCTGCAAGATCGCGGGTTCGAGACCGAGCAGCTTAGCCGCGGCCAGATGGCGGGCGAAGCTGTCGGGGCCGAAGGCCGGGGTGATGACGTCTGGGCCGCGCAGACCCAAGAGATTGGTGCCGCCGTCGCGGCGCGCCGGCGCCAGCACCACCGGATTCCAATCCATGGCGAACAAGGCCGCCTCGATCTCGTCAGCGACGATGAAAGGAATGTCGCCCGGAACGACCAGCGCGCGGCTGGCACCCGCCTTGGCCAGGTAGCGCAAGCCGAGCTCGACGGCCGTGTTTGTCCCGGTGTCCAAGGGGTCGTTCAGGACCTTTGCGCCGAAAGACCGGGCAATGGACTGCGCCTCGGGATCACTGGTTACGACCAGCACGCCGTTCAGACCATGCGCCTGCCAAAGCGCTTCCATGACATCCTTCAACATCGCCTGGGCAAGCACGTTGCGCTCGGCCGCGCTGAGCAAGGCGCCAAGCCGCGATTTGGCCAATCCAAAGGGTTTGACCGGAACAAGCGCCCACGCACCGCTGACAGGCAAGCGGGCGGCGCGCGTCATTGCCTTTCCCTCCTGGCAATGGCCATCGCCGTCAACTGATCGGCAAAGTCCAATACGGCTGTGGCCAGCTGGCCACGGTCATCGTCGGTCTTCATCAAGGTCCGCGCCACCCTCACATTGCCCGACAGGTCGGCACGGTCGCGCTCGTCGTATGTGTCGATGATCAGCCCGTCGAGCAGACCGCCATAGTGGCGCATGATCGCATTGGACGTCGCAGGCACCCCAAGCTCCGCCATGATCTTGTCTGTGGGACCCTTGACCGCCTTGCCGCCGATGATGGGAGAGACAGCGACAACGGGCGCCGAAGACTTCTCGATACGCTCCCTGATCCCGGGGACGGACAGGATCGGATCGATGCTGAGGAAGGGGTTCGAGGGGCAGATAACGATCGCGCGCAGGTCCGGGATCTCAAGGGCACCCAGGACCTGTTTCGACGCAACGGCCGCACGGCTGCCTTTGAAAACAACGCCGTTGACGGGCGGCGCGCAACGCTGCTCCACAAAGTAACGCTGGAAAGGCAGCATGCCTTCAGCCGTCGCGACCATGGTGCGGATGGGATAGTTGCTCATTGGCAAGATGGTGGCCGCTATTTCGAACCTGTATGCGAAATCCGCGACGATGCGGGTGAGCGTCTCCCCCTCCCCGAGTCGACGTGTCCGCTCGACATGGAGCGCAAGATCGCGATCGCCCAGCCTGAACCAGGTCTCCCCGCCAATGGTCTCCAGGGCGCTCATGAAGTTCCAGGTCTCATCCTGGCGGCCCCAGCCGAGCTCGCGATTGGCGAGGCCCGATAATGTGTAGAGGACGGTGTCGATATCAGGCGAGATCGACAGGCCGAGATGTTCAAAATCATCGCCCGTATTGACGATCAGGACCAGACGGTTGCCCAGGAGCCGGGACAGGCCATAAGCAAGCTTTGCCCCACCGACCCCGCCACACAGGGCCACCACCTTGCCTTTGCCAGGACGCACCATCACCGGAACATGTCCCTTTCGCGACTGCGCAGAAGTGCCGAGGCTGGCCTTTGAGGCGCGGCCGAACGGTAGTTTCGTATGACGATGACGGGCCTGCCTTCGTTGGCTTGCCCCATGAGCAGGGAAGCCGCCGAGGCGAGCTCGTCTGCGGTGGCGATCTCCGTCACTTTGAGCTCGCGTCCGAAAAGATCCGCCGCCCCAACCCGGTCGATCAGGGAGGGCACGCCCGCGGCGCCCAAGGCGACACCCACCACGCCGTTGCGCCAGGGTCTGCCGAAGCTGTCATTGATGATTACGCCGCATGATACGCCAAACATCGCCTCCAGCTCCTGCCTGAGCCCTGCGGCGGACTGATCCGGATCCTTCGGCAACAGCAAGACCCGCGCGCCACCGCCATGATCGATGTTGGATTCATCCACCCCGGCATTGGCCATGACGAAACCCAGCCGGTGCGCCACGACGATGACGTGCGGGCCGGTCTTGACGATCTCGTCTGCCTCCGAGAGCACCACCTCGACATGGCGGGGATCCTTGCCGGTCTTGGCGGCCAGATCCCTGGCTGCCTGTGAGGGCGTCACGCTCGTCAGATCGATGTAGCGGTCCTCGGCCTTCGAGACGATCTTCTGGGCAAGGACGACGATATCCCCATCCTGGAGGCCGATCCCGCTGTCGCGCAGCCTGGCCCCAATGATGGCGGCGAGGTCATCCCCCGGCGCAATCAGCGGCATTTCAGGCACCGCGTGGAGCGACATAGCGACAACGGCAGACATCGATCAGGCTCCGAGGCCCTCGGCCAGGCCCGTGATTGCGATACCGGCCCCCGGCACCTTGTATTGGCGGTTGATCCAGATCAGCACCGAGGTGAGCGCCTCGGCGGCAGCGGAATTTGCCAACGAGCCGCCGCCGACGCCGCGCGTGGCCACAGCGCCCGCAAGCGCAATGACCTGTGAGCGGGCGTCCTTGTCATCGGAAAACACCAACACGTCGCATTCCACGCGGCCGCCTTTGTGCAGCTTGGCGGCACCGACATTGTGGAAGGCTGACACCACGCGAACCCCCTCGCCCAGCAGCTTCTGGGCGATCTGGGCGGCCGAACCGGCCTCAGGCAGTTGGACGGTCGAAACCTTTGGCGGCACCAGCGGCACGGCGGCATCGACGACGATCTTGCCCTGCACGGCCTCTTTGATCTCATGCAAGGTGGCGTCATGGCTTGCAAAGGGCACCGCCAGGACGACGATGTCGGAGCGCCTTGCGGTCTCAAGATTGTCTGCCCCGGTGACCGAGGCGCCGAGGCTGGGCGCCAGCGCCTCAGCTTTTTCCTTGCTGCGCGAGCCGATGACGACCTCGTAGCCGGCGGCGGCCCATCCCTTGGCCAAGCCCGAGCCCAGGTCGCCAGTGCCGCCAATGATACCGATGATAGGGGTCTGACCCTCAGACATTTCCACACCTCACAATCGATGTTCAAGAGAACCGGCAGCGAAGTGCAGGAGTTTGCGAAGCCGACGGTGAGCCAGGCGCTCCCGCAAATACGTACTATCAATAGCAAGACAATACAAGTTGAATTTGTTGGCTCGCCGCGCTGGAGCCGGACAGCCGCCGCTGCAAGTCTAGCGGAACGGAGATGGCTGGCAGCAGGGTGCGGAGCGGGCGGCAGGCCATTTGCTGGCCGTTGGCTACCTGGCCCGAGGCGCCAGCCCAGCGGCGCGCCCCGCAGCCGCAAGGCCTAAAAAAAGGTGGCGCGCAACCGGCCGCAGACGGAGAGCCATCTACCGTCAACCCATTCAGTCGGTTGCGCGCCGCGCATGGCCGGTGTGCCGACCATGCGATCGTTTAAGCAGCAGCAGAAATCCCGGCAAAGTGCTCTGCCAGTTCCTGATGTGTGTGTGCCCGCGTCTCGGCGGTAACCTCCGGACCAGCACCAGTGCCTTGAACGGAGAAGAATCTCAGGTCATGCAACCCGGCAATGCCCAGCACCGCCTTCAGATAGGGCGTGAGGAAATCGGGTTGGCGAGCCTTCTCGCCAGAGAAGCGGCCGCCAGAGGCGATGGCGATGTAAACGGGACGATCCCGAAGCGTGCCGATCTTGCCGGCGGACGTGATGTTGAAGGTGCGGCGAGCACGCACGATGTGATCGATCCACGCCTTCAGGGCGGACGGAACAGTCAGATTGTGCATCGGCGTGCCGATGACGACGATGTCGGCTGCCTCCAGCTCCTTCACCAGCTCTTCCGAGCGCGCCATCGAGCCGTCCTCGGAGACGTCCGCGGCCGCGCCTTGTGAGATCGCGTAGTTTTCATCGACATGCGCAATCAGCCCATCGCCGAAAGTGTGGTGGGTGACGGTGGCGCCAGGCTCCTTTTGCAGAAGCAATTCGACGATCTTCGCCGACAGCTTGTAACTTTCCGAGTTTTCGCCCCTCGGGCTGAAGGTCAGGCGCAAAATCTTGGTCATCTTTCTCAACACTTCCGATCAATCCATTGCTGCAATCGGGCAGCGATAGCGCGGTAGTAACGTGCCTCATGGTCCATCTCCAAGGTCCATGAAGTGAAACCGTAACTGGTCCATGAGCGGCACAGCCGTGGCGCAGTTGACGACGGCCTGGGAGCAAGACGCGGTTAATCAGGGTGAGTCACAAGCATGCCTGCGCTAGACAGCTCAGTCCGTGAAGCGGGGACTTTTCCAGCGCCTGAGAAAAATCTCCGTGCACGTCAGACGGCAACGTATAGATTTCTCTTATCCGAAACGTCGCTGGCGCATGGACTTGTCAACGACTGGGGAAACCGGCACTTCGCCCAACCCCATTGGGCCCCGGCAATCGTTGGCTCGTGAGATGTCCTACGCCGCAGCGCGCGAGGGCACACAGTCGGCAATCATCCCGCGGACCCTAGCCATTTGCCCGCGAATGCTGCAGAAGGAATGGCCAGACACCACCAACATGGTATAGGCTCAAGTGACAAAATTACGAAAGTCACTGGTCCATGACTCAAACCAAAACCAATTTCGTTGCGTCCCTTAACCCGGCTGGCACTGTCCCTCTCTACCGGCAGATCTACGACCGCTTTCGCGATTCAATCGCCAGCGGCGTACTCAAGCCCGGCGATCGCATCCCGTCTGCCCGAGCCCTGACCAAGGAACTCGGCCTGGCGAGGGGCACCATAGATACAGCCTACTCGCTGCTGGCGGCTGAGGGCTATATCCAGGCACGGGGTCAGGCCGGGACGATTGTAACGCCAGACCTCAAACGTGCGCCTGTCGCAAGCCCCCCACCACAACCCGATGTCGGCCTCTCCACCAGCTTTCGCCCGGATTCGATCCTGCCCTTCCAGATGGGCTTGCCGGCGCTCGACGCCTTTCCGCGCAAAATCTGGGCCCGCCTTGGCGCCCAGTGCGTGCGGGCCATGCAGCCGGCCGACATGGTACACCCGATCGTCAACGGCCTGCCGGAACTGCGTGCCCGTATCGCCGCCTATCTGCAGGTCTCGCGAGGTATAAGCTGCACGGCTTCACAGATTTTCGTGACCACTGGGTACCGCCATTCGATCGAGCTGATCTGTCACGCCCTCATGCGGCCCGGCGATCGCGTCTGGCTGGAGAGCCCCGGCTATCCGCCGACGCGCCAAATATTAGGACATATGCGCATCAACCCGGTCTCGGTGCCAGTCGACCGTGACGGCGTGATGGTGTCGCAGGGCATCAAGCTTGCGCCGCGTGCTCGCGCAGTCGTCCTAACCCCGGCCCATCAATCCCCGCTCTGCCTGTCGCTGTCCTTGTCACGGCGCCTGGAGGTGCTGGACTGGGCGGCCAGGAGCGACGCCTGGATCATTGAGGACGACTATGATGGCGAGTATCGATATGTGAGCCGCCCTCTGCCCGCACTGAAGAGCCTCGATCGGGACGGGCGGGTTCTCTATGCCGGCACCTTCAGCAAGGTTCTGTTTCCCAGCCTGCGGCTCGCCTATCTCGTGGTGCCGGAAGCTCAGGTGGAGCGGTTTGAGCAGATCAGCGAGGCCTTCACCGGCGGCAGTCCGGAACTCACCCAGGCGATCGTCACGGCCTTCATGACGGAGGGCCACTTCGCGCGGCACATCCAACGCATGCGCAAGCTTTACGGTGAACGCCGGGAAATGGCAGTAAACGGGCTCGAAGCCGTCCTTGGCAAACACATGCGGGTCGATACCCAGCCTGGTGGGATGCATTTGATCTTGCGACTCCACGGTCAGCAATCAGACCGCGCCCTTGTTGCACGCATGCGCGGCGCCGGGCTCTATGCCGAAGCCCTCAGTGACTGGTCGACAGAAAAAGAAGCTGCGTCTGCCCTGCTGTTGAACTTCACCAATGTCGACTCGCAAAGAAACGCCGAGACCTTGGCAAAACGCATCCTCAACCTGCTCTGACGGCGCCCGGCGCTCCCACATGGCCTACTGGATATGCCCGATCATGGCCCTTCGAGCCTAGTTCAAGAGGTGTAAACTTTGAGGTTGTCACCGGGGGCGGAGGCATCTCCAGGAATGACACATAGGTGGTGTCGATCGGAAATGAAGAAGATGGGTCAGGGCGTGGAAATCGAGGATGTTGAAGGCTTCGCCGATATTGCGGCTTCCTACGCCACGATGCTGGAGCTGCGTCCAAACCTCGGAAATGTGGAATCCTTTGTCCAGCAGGTGATCCGCCAGAAGGCGCAAGGCTACCGCTTGACGGCGGCCTGGTCGGACGGCGAGATCGTTGGGCTTGTCGGCTACCGATCCCAGGAAAGTCTTTTCTACGGCCGCTACGTCTTTGTCGACGATCTGGTGGTGAATGCCTCGTTCAGAAAGAGCGGCATTGGCGCGCTTCTGCTCGACGCCGCCCGCAAATACGCTCGCGAGCTTGGCTGCAAGCAGCTGGTCCTGGAGACCGGGCTGCAAAAGGTCCTGGCCCAGCGGTTCTATTTCCGCGAAGGCCTCCTCCCCCACGCGTTGGGTTTCATCGAGTCGCTCGGCGATCGGACCCACTAGCCCAACCCTTTCCGGCAAGCCGGGTACTGCCCTGAAGGCAAGATTTCGGTCTCGCACCCGTTCGCCCCAGTGCTTTTCCCCATTCGGATCATATCTCCTTGGGCCCGGGTTGCTCGACATGTCTGCTTTTCGACCGCTCCAAGGGGGAATTATGGCCTATATCCATAACCAGATTATGGCTCTTCAGTTATAGGCCAAGAACCCTCATCTTGGCGTTCTCAACTAATGGAAGCAGGGATTCATTATGTCTAACCGCATCGACTACGCCACCGCGTCCCCCGAGGGCTACAAGGCCTTCGGGAACGTCTACGTCACCTTGCTGAAGAGTGGCCTTCCCAAGGACCTGATCGACATCGTCTATCTGCGCGTGTCCCAGATCAATGGCTGCGCCTTCTGCATCGACATGCACTCGCGCGATCTCCTCAAGTCGGGGCTGACGATCGACAAGCTTGTCCTGGTCCCCGTGTGGCGTGACGCCGGCAAGATCTTCAGTTCGCGTGAGCGGGCGGCATTGGCTTGGGCCGAGACGGTCACCCGTGTCGCCGAAACCGGCGTGACGGACGAGGATTACGCGGCTGCCACTGCCGAGTTCACGGACAAGGAACTCGCCGACCTCACCTATGCGGTCGGCCTGATGAACGCCTTCAATCGCTTCGGAATCTCGTTCCGTTCGACGCCGGCCGCCGCGAAGGCGTGACCTCCGACCCGTGGGTGCCGCGGCCAGGACCTGACGGCGGCGCTCACATCAGCTGAAGAACACGGAGAACCCATATGGCATGGGCATTACTCACTCTGGCCGGCGCATTGGAAATAGCGTTTGCCTTCTTCCTCAAATCATCGGTCGGCTTCACGCGGCTGGTGCCGTCCTCGCTTACCGTCATAGCTGGTCTCTGCAGCGTCATTTTGCTCTCGGTCGCCCTGAAGTCGATCCCGGTCGGATCGGGCTATGCGGTCTGGACAGGGATCGGTGCGGCCGGAACGGCGATCGTCGGCATTGCCTTTCTCGGCGACTCGCCCTCGCCTTTGCGGCTTCTTTGCATCGCGCTCATCCTGGCCGGCGTCATCGGGCTGAAGCTGGTCTCGCAATCGTGATGGCAACGCTCGACAGGCACGCGGCAATAGCAGTGCATCAGGGGCTTCACAGCGGCTCGCTCAGTGAAGCCCGTGGATGCAGGGCGCCCAACGTGTTGCCAAAACCCTACCGACATCGATGACAGGGGGCGACAAATGACCACGACCTTACCCGACCTCCTGGCCGATAACCTCTCCGTCGTGTTTTGCGGTCTCAATCCTGGACTGGACGCGGCACAGACCGGCCACCACTTCGCCGGCAAGGGCAATCGCTTCTGGCAAGTGATCCACCAGGCGGGCTTTACGCCGACACAAATCGAGCCCGAGGACGACGCGTCCATCCTTTCGTTTGGCCTCGGCCTCACCACGGTCGTCGATCGGCCGACTGCCGCCGCGATTGATGTCACGCAAAAAGAATTTGCCGCGGGCGGCGTTGAGCTCTCTCGCAAAATTGCTCGTTACAGACCCCGCAATATCGCCTTCCTGGGCAAACCGGCTTACACTGCAATCACCCGCAACCGCAACGTCGGGTGGGGCCGCCAAGACGTTCGGATGGCTGGCGCGACGATCTGGATCGTGCCAAACCCGAGCGGTCGGAATTTTGGCTTCAGCCTCAAGGAACTTGTCGAGGCCTACAGCACTCTCCATCATGCGCTGCAGCATGGCCAGACAGGCTCCGGTCTTTCAGACAACACCAAGAAGCGCGCGGGCATGTACTCCAAAGTGCCCGCCGATTGGTGTGTGGAGGCCGCGAGACATGCTAGCTTTCGGTGGGTACGTCCGGACCTGCAAATTGAAGGACACGAGGAGCAAAGCTGCCGTTCGCGTCATGGACAGCTTTCGGGTCACATCCCCGAGACAGGTCGATCACGCCCGGCACTGTAGCTCTCTGAGTGGGGGAAAGGCGGTAGCGCTCCTCCGACTCGAACCCTATAGCGAGCGAACGGCTCGATGATCAAGTTTCTCCCAATGCGTGACGTGAAGTCCCAATCTCTTTCATAAGCACACGCAATTCGGCTGGAGGAGCAAGACAGAAAGTTCGAAAAGCTTCCAAGAACCCCAGCCAAACCGGATCCTGGGCAGCCAACTTCACTCCACGAGCCTCTTGTCCGGCGACCGTACGCATTCTGCGTCGGCTCCACTGCAGTTCGATAGTCGAAGCTTAGGAGAGCGGTTGCAGCGTTGATCATCAACCAACAGAGGGGATAAATGAGACAAAGGGACCACCAATGACCAACCAAACTGATACCCGCTCTGCCGAACTAGCTGAGTTAACCGTCGACATTGTCTCAGCATATGCCAGCAACAATCCATTGCCGGGTATCTGGCCTGCCGGATCCAGTCACCTGCTACGCGCAGTTCGACGTCGCCATCATCTTCGACGACCTTGCACACGATCATCTATCCCGATTCCAGACCATAGCGCTCGCCCGCTTCGCGGAATCGCGCGTAAGGAGCGTCGGTCAGATCGGGGCGCGTCCGGCGGACGCGTCATCACGAACATCCGCTTCTGTGCCGCCGACCAACGTTCTCGAATGTCAGAAATTGGGCGCAAAGCTGCCATTCGAAAGAGATGAATGCGGTCAGCGAGTGACTGGATCAGCTTCTTGAATCAATATGGCGAACCGCTTTGTAACCCGTTGACAAGTAACGATTATGTTAGTCGCTGGCGGACTCGACGAACCGCGCAATTCTGCCGTTTTCATCGCCTGGGTTAGACAGTATTGTTCCCGTATCGTTCCGCATTATTCCGCGAGGCAATATGGCTAGCTATTTCGAACAGCGCATGGCCGAGATCAATGCAGCAGAGGAAGCCCGCCGCGCCTCATATGTGCCGCCGCCAGTTCCCAAACGCCCGTCGCCGCCGGCTGAACTTCATGAAGGCTGGCAAGGCCGTCAAGATCGGCCGCTCGACCAACCTTAGAAGTCGGTTCAAATCCCTCCAGACTGGCAGCGCCATCGATGCCCGAATCGTTAAGATCCTTCCTGGCGGTAAACGTCGCGAGAAGGAGTTTCACAAGCGTTTCGCGGAATACCGCCTCAGAGGTGAGTGGTTCAATTATGCGGCTCGCTCGCTAGATATCTGGAGATGTGCATTCACGCGATTGACCTGCCTGAAGCCGACCCAGAGCCGGAGGAGGACATTCGGCTATGAGGCCAGCGTGCGCCGAATCTATGGAGTACCCCTATCGAGCTACTCCCAAGGTTCCCTCACAGGAGAAGAGCAATGGCCGCTAGGTTGCCCGGAGACGTGAATCTCATCCTCACCCTCGCCTTCATCTTTGCGGTTGTCGCGGCCACCGCCCAATTGGGATATCGCGCTTTGGTCTGGCTCGGCTATTTGGGATAGTCCGCCTTCACCACAATGCGCGTATAGGCGCGCTCGACCTGGAACACAGCTTCAACCCTGGTGTCAGTCGATCCTCTGGCCACGCCAACGAAACATGACCAGAACCAGCGGCCGGCGGATGGGCCGTGAAGCTCTTTCTTGATGCGCCCGACGCTACGCCCCTGAAAGTCGCCGCAGAAGTCAAATGGCGACGGCGGGCCGCCAATGACCGTCCGGCCCCACTGGAGACGAACGCGGGCGCCTCGATCCATGACATACCGAAATGCGCCTTCCTTCGACTCAAATGTCCCGAGGATCGTACTGCCGTCCACGACCTGCCAACCGCGTTGATCGGCGAGACGAACGGTGAGGCGATCGGACGCCATCAAGCCGATTTAGTGCAGGCTAGGTCAATCGGCCAAGCCAGCGTCATGGTAGACGACCGCATCGAGAATCGTATTGTAAACGCTGACAGTATCTTCCTCGATTCCGGCGTAGCTTGAAAAGCCCGCGCCACTTTGCCGGTGAGCGCGGGCCGATCGGAGGGCCGATCTTCAGCAGGCGATCGGTGGCACCACCTGCCGCACCCCATCAATCGTTAGCCATACCTAATGTTCCGTCACGCTGTATCGGGGGATGTTGTCATCCGCGGAACCGTTCGGTGTGCCAGGTGATCTTGCCGCCGATCTTCATCGGCTTGTGGATCATGAGTCGTTTCGGCAGGTGCTCGGGATGCACCTCGAGCAGCGTGACCTTGATCTGAGGCTTGCAGCGGTTGCAGTCGAATTTCAGCTTCAGCGGGTCGACGCCACCGCCGTACACCATCATCAAATCCGCCGACCGGCAGTAGCGGACATTCCCGCAACTGCATTCCACCTTCACAAGCATGTTGTGCCGGGTCGCCTTGCCCAGCGTGTCTATCGGGTCGTGCGCCATGAGAACGAATAAGGAACATTTTCCTTGCCCGTCAAGAGCGCATTCGAACTACCGGCAACGCACGCGCGGTCGGAACAATCCTTGATTCTCGAGGTTCGTTTTTTTAGCAAACTCAGGAGGCACCTATGTCGTCAGAATCGCGCGAATGGATGATCCAGTGGCTGAGAGACGCGCACGCCATGGAGGAACAGGCCGAGACGATGCTCTCGGGACAATTGAGCCGTATCGAGAATTACCCGGAGCTCAGTGAGCGCATCCGCCTACATCTCGAAGAAACAAGGCAACAGGCTGCCCGGCTGAAGACCTGTCTTGACGGGGTCAGCGAAGGATCGTCCACCATGAAGGTCGCAAGCGGCAAGCTCACGGCGCTCGCACAATCCATAAGTGGGGTATTTGCCGGCGATGAGGTGATGAAGGGCTCTCTAGCCAGCTACACATTCGAGCACATGGAAATTGCATCTTATACAATCCTAATCGCGGCCGCCAACGCCGAGGGCGAAACTCAAATCGTGCAGGCGTGCGAGCAGAATCTGCGCGAAGAAGAAGCAATGGCGGAGTGGCTGAAGAGCCATCTTGGCCAGACGACGCAGACCTTCCTGTCGCGTGCCGCCGCTGATAGTGACGACGCAAAACGGTGATTACTAGGCCACGTCGAGGCGCTGTTGTGTGGTGCTCTGTCTCGCCGGCTATGGCGAGTTCCCAACTCGGGCCGATCAGATGTCAAACAGGTCGGCCGGCCCGCGGCCGATTTCATCAATGATATCGGGGGTATTGTTGCGCGGCGATCCGACCTTGCTGTCGATTGGCCACATCTTCATCAGGTCGGACGGGAACGGCTTCATCAAATCCCGTGGGTCCAGCTCGGGCCCGGCCAGCGCATGTAGTCGCCCGGCGCCAGGATCACTGGCATGCGGTCATGACTTTTCGCCATGAGCTCATTGGGCTCGCACGTGGCAACTGCGAAGGTGCGGATCAGCTCGCCCGTCGCCCTGTCGGAATATTCCTCCCAGATGCCGGCCAGCGCGAACGGCTCGCCCGACTTCATAGCGATGGCGTAAGGCTTCTTCTTTCCGGAGGGGTCAAGCTTCTGCCACTCGAAATAGCCGTCTATCGGCACCAGGCAGCGGCATGAGGCATAGGCCTTCTTGAAAAGGCCGTTGGTGGCGATCGTCTCGCACCGAGCGTTGACAGGCGGCGGCCGGCCACCACCGTCGCGTGCCCAGCCGGGGACCAGTCCCCAGCGCGCGGAGACAAAGCCCGCCATGCTGGTCGACAGCTCCTCCCGGATGATGATCGGGTATGTCAGGCTGGGTGCGCCGTTCCAGAGCGGAAAGCTGTTGCCCAGCCGCTCGACATCGCCAGCATGGGCGAATTCAAACCGGCGAACCATATCCGGGATTGTCGATTTAACGAAAACACGTCCACACATTAGGCCAACCACACCTCACGTCAGCGAAGACCAAAATGGAAACAAGGCGGGAACCAGTCAAGCCGTCGGGTCGGGATCGCTCATTCCGGACGCCCTGCATCGTAGTGCACGATGGCGTCGAAGATTGTGCGATAAAGGCTGTCGACTTCCTCATCGATCTCGTCTCGCTTGATCCCAAGCGACTTGGCGTCGGCAAACAGCTGATGGGTTAGCTCGTGAACGGAGATTGCACCCGATTTCGTTGTCTCGGGGATGTTATTGGCGATCCACCGATCGAGGAAGTTGATGCCGCGTGTGGTCATTGAGCTTTAAGCTTCGTCGCCGGCTTAAGTTCCTGCGCGCGCAACTCCATCGCTTTAAGCCGTTGTTCCCGCAACCTGGCCGTTTTTTCGTACCGCGCCTTTCGCTCGGCATCGAGGACAAGCTTGCATTCCCGGTCCGTCCTTTCGATTTTTTCGCGATCGATCTTACGTTGCGACATGACAGCCTCCTTTTGTCTGACACGCCAAAGAAGAGCCGGCTTCCAGAAATGTTCCCCGCGAAATCTTTGAGGCGAAACCTCAAATGTTATTGTGCCGGCGTGATGCGGATACTGCGTCTTCATCAGCCTCCGCTTCCATCGTGGTGGCAACAGGCTTTATCTCGCCCCCGATCGGCAAGCCGTCGTATCCCTGAAGCCAGGCTTCGGCATGCTCCTGCCAGAAGTCGGGCACGGCGCGTTCCTTGCCATCCTTGCGGGCCTGTGCGCCGTACATCGACGCGTAGGTGACGCGCTCCTGATCCTTCTTGGCTACGGCCATCATTCATCCTCTCGGTAGTCTAGCAGCTTCGCGTGGCGCAAACTCTCTTCGCCCTTCAGGAACTTCGCCCTTCCGACCAGACCTGGCTTCAGCCATTCGGCCTTGTCCTTCTTATGCCCCTTTGGCACCAGCCCCCCAACCTTGCCCTGCACCCTGTCCCATAAAACCTGTCGTTTGTCGGCTTTGAAGGTGACGAAGGCGCCGCCGCGATAGTGGCCCTTGTCGGCCATCAAGACCATGGCTGGCTTGCCCCGCTCTCGCTGCACGCCGATGATGTCCATGTCCTTGACGTCGTAGCACTTGATCTTGCGCCAGTTCATCGTCGGGCCGCTGCTGTAGTGCTGTCCTTCCGCTTCGAGACCACGCCTTCAAGGCCTGCCTGGTCGACCAGGTGGTAAACAGCGTCGCCGGTGCCGGGCAGCGCCTCGCTGAACTGTATCCTACCGCCGGTCGGGATCATCTCGTGCAGGATCTCGCGACGGTCTTCCAGCGGCATGTCGCGCAGATCGTGGCTGTTGATGTGCAACAGATCGAAGGCGACGAGATAGAGATCCTTCGGATTGCGGCCGGCGACGACCGATTGCCGGGCGTGGAAATTGGACATGCCCGCTTCGTTGACTGATGGCTTCGCAATCGAGGATGAAGCTCCCCGCTTCGATCGCCGCAACGTCGCCGGCGAGACTGCGATACCGATCCGTCCAGTCGTACCCGTTCTTGGTGAAGAAGCGGATGCCGTCGACGTCTTTTATGACCTGGGTGCGGTACCCGTCGAATTTGACCTCATGGCTCCAGTCGCCGCCCTCTGGCGGGCGCTCGACGAGCTCGGGCTCCATAGGCTTGATGAACTTCAGCCGGCCCCTCACCGGAATGCTTAGGCAATTGAAAGACCCCGCGCCACAGACGCGACTCAAGCCGCGACGCCCGATTCAGTTCCGGAACATTTTAGCTGAATTGAATGTTTGACCGGTTGAGGAGGTGCTCATGCTGATCAACTGTCCGCAATGCAAAGGCAAAGGCTTTGGAGGCTCCCGGTCGAAGACATTGACGATCGCTACGACCTTGCGTTGGCCACCATGATCTATGCTGATGGGAAGCGTTGGCCCGCTATATCGGAGGGACCGATTTGGAGAGTTCCCACAGGTGACCCCGTCACCTACGAATTCCCTTGCTTCAGGTGCCGCGGACTAGGCGAAATCGACCTGTGATAGCTGAAACGCAAAAACCCGCCGGCTGAGCGAGCGGAGCGCTGTATTGGGGGTCGTCACTTCTCGGGAAGCGCTCGGTGAAACCACCGGCGCCCAGCATCAAGGCATAGCCGAGGAGCAACCGGACAGTGCGTCGGAAGCTAACTGGCAGAGCCCTTTAGGTCTTTCCAAATCTTGGCTTCGCGAACCAGGGAATTCCAGTCGGTGCCGATGAGCTTGATCAGGCCACGCGCCTCTGCCTCGGAGATGCCCACCTCTTTAGCCAGGCGCCGGGCAAGGAACTGGATGCCCGGATCATCTTCGCGTCCGTCGCCGGTAGTCATCGGAGCCTCCTTTGGGATCCGAACTTGCCGGAGATGGTTTGGTTTCGTGGGCGATAAAAAAAGCCCCACCGTCGTCGAGACGGGCCTTGACCCGACAGTCGCTTGCCCCTGAGCCCTCGCCTCGTTCAAGATGTTCCTTGACAGCGAGATCAAGGAGGATCGCGAGAAGCAATATACGAACCGGGACAGGTGGCGGGCGGCCAGGCATGGCCGGTATAACAAATGTTAAGCTTGATTGTTCCGCACCGCCCCTGCAAAAAACCCCATCGGGCGGGGGAAATGCCGGTTGAGTGCGCCGTCAATACCTATGATAGACTGCCCGCTCGAACGCGCTACTTTGGCAGCAACGTTCGGGAGCGATACGATGTCACGCACTGAAGCCAAGCCCATCGACGCAGCATTGACCATTGCGGAACTGGCAGTCCCGAGTGAGCGGTTATCGCCGCGATCGAGCTTTACGGGCAGGATGCTGCGATCGCCGTCGCTTGGTGCGCTAGACGCGAATCTAGCTGGTCGAAACGCCGACTACCGCTTTTGGTGTCACGTCTTTCGAGAACTAACCGGCGCAAGCACGAACAATAAAAAAAGCCCCGCCGGCCGGAGCCAGCGGGGCATCTGCATGAAAGTGCCCAGTCTTAGCGGAATGGCGTTGGTCAACCGGCTAGGCGCCCCGAGACAAACGAGCCGTTCCAGAATCAACTACGGCGAGGCCGGCTGTGACGGTTGGGTACCTTGTTGATCGCCACCAGTGGTCGATTGGGGTGTTGGGTTCTTGTCCACCTTTGGGTTCTTATCGACCGGCTCGGCATTCATATTGTCGGTTTTGGACTTAACGGGATCGCTTTGCGCAGGATTCGGGCTGATGGATGCCGGCGCCTGACTATTCTCCTGTGGCGCGGGCTTCTCCTGTGTTGCCGGCGTCTTGGCCTGCTCGCCATAGATTTCAGCAATGCCCCACGCGATCATTGCCAATAGCAGTCCGCAGAGCAAAACAGCGAGAGCCGGAAGTCCGCGCCCGCCCTGACGAGCTTTCTTTTCGGGGATATCATTGGTCATAGAAACACCATTCTGGAGAGAGGATGGCCCGCGCCAACTCGGGGGAAGCGCGGGCCGACCAAGATTGGGTCATTGGTTGGCGGCCCGGCCGCTGAAGCACCTGCCGCCGCTCGGCTAACAAGCCATTCCCGATGAAGTTCCGAAGGGACACGAAAAAGCCCGCCCCGGCGTGAGCCGAGACGGGCAATTTGAGCCGACGTCGACGGAGGGCGGAGGGGGAGGCATCGGCCAGACGCCTAACCTCTCACGGCGCTGGTCGTTCCGGGTCGAATGAAAAAGCCCGCCACCCTTCGGCAGCGGGCGAGTGTCATCGAGGAATTGCACTGGATGGGAACAGTGCAAGGGCCGAAGCTCTTCAGCGCGATTATGTTCCACGAGGCTGTTTGTGCCGGCGCTAGAAGGCCGGCTAGGATGTCAGCAAGGGTCTGCGCTGGATCAAACCAGCATCGGCCAACGAGCGGCGGCGGGTTGGTTGCGACTTAGAGCAGGCCGCCCATATGCGCCTTGTCCTTTGGCACCACAGCTGGGTTAAAATGTACGACCTCGCCCTTACCATCGCCGATAAAGCTGAAGGGGAACTCGGGTGCCGCTGGGTCCGGACGCTTCTTTTTGTAGCTCTTGTCGGGTTTGGAAGATTGGCGAAAAAACCCCCGTGAGACATGCCCCAGCGATGGAATAACTGGGCGCTTTCGGTTGAACCATCGCTCGATTGAAACGATCTGCAATCTCGGAAAGTGACCATGAGCGGTATCGACGAAACCAAATGATGCAGCTTCCGACCTCATGTCGCGCGTTGGATCTCTGAGGCAAATGAATAAACCCATTTCGGCCCGCTCACGATCGATGACGGCCTTGAACTCGCGTACATCTTTGGTGCCTACATGCTGACCGCCTTTGACAGACGTCAGCACGCGGCCCCAGCCTCGAGGCCCGTTCATGAAATACATTTGCCCATCAATGCCACGATCCGGACCTTTGCGTATCTCCTTAAGAGCTTGCACGCCAACCAAATAGTAGCCCACCACTGAAACTGATATTTGTACCGGTCAGCCAATCGAACTGCACTGGCGAAATCTCGAGGGATGCCGCCCAGATCATAGGACACTTGGCCGCTGAGCCCAGCTAATGCGTTGCGCGCCCCTTTTTATCAATCTCGGTAGGTCCAAGCGGCAATCGCAACCATTTGCTTGAATACGCCATCGACGCAGCTCACCGTGGGATCGGCGCGTTCAAGCCAATTTTCCCGGCGAGCGCCACCGCTTCTCAAGCACATGGCATGGGCAAATCGTCAGCTATTGCGCGGCCGGCTCGTATGGCTATCGAGACGTTTCGCCGACTGGCAATCTGCTCGGTTCAGTCCTCCATAGAGCGGACGGATTCAAAACGGATTCATTCCAGCTGATGCTTAAAGTTTGGGGGCGAGCGTTTGGCGTGGCCGGCGTCGTTCAGGTCGCTTCGTGCCGGCCCGATGTTGTTCTGAAGCAGGAACGTTGTACGCACTAACTCAGCGAGCTGATGCTTGCTTGCTGCCGTTGCAGAGAGCGGAGATGCAGCGTTCCAATCGCTCCAACCGCGATTTATGCGACCGCAGTTGACCACGACCTCGTCCACGGTGATGGTCAAACCTGGGGATAAAGTCTGAGCAGGGCGTGGCCTCAAAATAGTCAAAGATGGCCACGGCAGACTGGCCGCGTGGAAAGCGTTGTTTGCCCGCTTTGAGGCCTCGCCGCTCGCGGGCTAGACTGGCTCCATGATTTTCAGACTGACGTTTCTTGGCACCTCGGCCAGCGTACCCTCTACCGAGCGAAATCACCCTGCCCTGCTTGTCGAGGCCGCAGGCCACCGAATTCTGGTCGACTGCGGGGAAGGCACGCAGCGCCAGCTGCTGCGCAGCGGCGCCGGCTTCAGGCGGCTTCATCGCCTGCTGCTCACTCATGCGCATTTCGACCATATCCTTGGCATCCCCGGCCTGTTCTCGACGCTCCGGCTGCGTCAAAGCGAAGATCTCCTCACCGTCCACGGAGGCCCGGATACCCTCGACGTCGTCATGCGCATGCTCGCTGGTCTGTGGGGTGAAGGACGAGCGCCGATCCCGCTAGCGCTTGAGCCGCTGACGCCCGGCCGGTTTTTCGACGCGGACGAATTCATGATCGACTGCTTTCAAGTTCGTCACCGCGACACAGATAGCTATGGCTTCGTGCTCGAGACACCACCGCGCCGCCACCTTCGCGCCGAGCACCTCACGTCTCTGGGCGTGCCAGACGGTCCAATCAGGAAGGAACTGGTAGAAGGCCGGTCTATCACCCTCGCTGATGGCCAGATAGTTGCTTCCGAAGACGTGTTGGGGCCGCTGGAAGCAGGCAAGAAGCTGGTCATCATCGGCGATACGGAGTCCACCGATGGGCTTGCCGAACATGTCCGCGGCGCCGACCTTCTGGTGATCGAGGCCACTTTTCTGGAACGAGATGCGGCCATGGCGCGCGACTACGGCCATCTCACGGCGGCGCAAGCGGCAACTCTGGCCGCGACGAGCGGTGTGAAGGACCTCGTTCTTACGCATATCTCCGGCCGCTATGCCGACGACGAACTCCTTGCGGAAGCCGTGCGGGCATTTCCGAACAGCCGCATTGCGGCTGATCTCGATGTGCTCACCATATGACCGCGACATGACATTCAGGATAGGCATCATCGCTGACACGCACGGCCTGCTGAGGCCTGAAGCGGAACGGCGCCTGGCCGGGGTAAACCACATCATCCATGGCGGGGACATCGGCAGTCCCGAAATCCTTGCCGCGCTGCAGCGGATCGCACCGGTCACCGCGATCAGAGGAAACGTCGATACAGCCGAGTGGGCTTCGACCTATGCGGACACGGCGTTGGTGCGTCTCGCAGGCCGAACGTTCTACGTCCTGCATGATTTGAAAATGCTGCAGGTCTCACCAGCATCGCTCGGTATTGACATGGTCGTGTCGGGCCATTCCCATGTGCCGCAACTCAAAACCGTTGAGGGTGTGCTATACCTCAATCCAGGCAGCGCCGGCCCCCGTCGTTTCAAGTTGCCGATTACGCTTGCGGCGGTTGATATCACGCCTGACGGTCTACAGCCGGCCATTCACGATCTAAGTAGCGGCTAAGGCGCGGGCTCAAGGCGATCGCATGCCAAGCGGGACGGCCCGCATCGGTTGAATGAACGCGTCCGGGCGCGACCAATCACCTCAAGTTGGATTCTCGAAACGCGCGGATGGAGAATTCGACAATGCCTTTTATGCGACTTCTTGAGTACAAAAGACGAACATCGAAACGGTGGCCTGACCAGCGCCGCCGTCGCAAAAATTATCCAAACCGCTGATAAGTCGGGGACAAGCGGCGAGATCCAGCGCCTGCCGTTATCCGGCAGGACGATATCGGTCGCGATTGAACTGAGACCTATCGCTAATGCAACTGACACGTCTGGAGCTTTATAAGCGGGTCTGTGACAGGCCGCTCAGCAAAGTCGCCCCGGAGCTTGGAATTTCCGGCACAGTGCTGGCCGCCATCTGCAAGCGATACCAAGTCCCCTACCCCGGATCGGGCTACTGGACCCGCAAATCTCTCGGGCTTGCAGCAGATCTGCCAGCCCTGCCGGAGGCACCGGATGAAACCATCGAGATCACGCCGTCGATCCCAAAGCCACGGCCGAAGAGGACGCCGGAAGAAATCGCGGCACGCAAGACAAGGCGGGTAGCGAAACCTGATCGGCCAGCGCATCATCCGCTGTTGTTCGGTGTCGAAGAGCATTTACGAAAAACGCGTGACATCAAAGACGGCGAGTTCCTCAGGCCCTACAAGAGGATCCTGCCGGACGTGATTTCATCGGAAACCGCGTTGCCGCGCGCTCTGTCGATCGCCAATGACCTGTACCTCGCTCTGGACAAGCAGGGGTACAGAGTTCACATCGCTCAGGCCGCCGATGACTTTGGTCGCATCCACGTCAAGGAACAGGAACTGGAGCGAAAGGATCGCAAATACGGACGCTATCACTCCGGAAGCATCTGGGCTCCGGACCGGCCGACCGTCTTCTATATCGACACGGTGCCAATCGGGCTCGCTCTCACCGAGATGACCGAACGAGTGTCGATGCGATCCCTCAATGGTGAATACCATCGCGAGGATAGCAGGCTCATAAGATCAGCCAAACCTTGGCAGCTGACGCATTCCTGGACAACAGAGCAGGATATGCCGTCGGGACGTTTTCGGGTGATTGCCTATTCCCCGAAAAAGGGCGTCGATTGGTCCGTCAGCTGGCAAGAAACGGAGCAGGAAGCGCTTGCCACGTTGATCCCGCAGATCGTCGAGACTTTGAAAGCGGCGAAGGACAATTTGCAGCGCCTCATGGTCGCCGAGGATCTGGCTGAAGCGAAAAGGAAAAAAGAGCGCGAGGAGGAGTGGGAGCGCTACCTAAGGCAAGAGGATGCCCGGAAAACAGCTCAGGCCCTTGCCGACAGCCGGCAGCAGCTTGAGGAAATCATCGAGCGGTGGGGAAGAGCCATGACTGTAGAGCGATTTTTCGCGGATGCGGAAGAGCGCCTGAAGTATGCTGCCGATGAGCGGCGGCCCCGCCTGGAGGAGCGTCTGACCCTCGCGAGGGCAATGATGGGAGGTGTAGACCCGCTGGATTTCATCGAAAGCTGGGTAGCCCCAGAGGAACGGCACCGTGCTAAATACGCCTAAGCAGTCTTGGTTGACGATACCACCGCGCGCCGCCCAAACAATCCGGGATGAAGGGCAACGGTTCGGGCAGACGACCCAACTTGTTATAGACACGCCATTGACAACTTTGGGGCCGACAACGGACTGTCCGGTCTTGGCCGGGTTTGGCGGCAAGCTGCCATTTAGCATCCGACCCCATACAAGCCATCCCGCAACCGACCGAAGGCACCGAAAGCGGACGTGGGACGGTCGAGATCGCAGCCTGGTCGGCATTCCGCCCGGCTTGAGGCACCTTCCACGACTTCAACGTCTTGGTCACCCGAGCTCCGAAGAAACTCGGGCCGGGACAAGCGAAATCGATGCGGGGCGGTATGGGCGCACGGGAGGCGAAGCCGTAAGGACTCTCGCTCCGCGTCTACGGCCAAAGCCTAAAGCGTTAGGGATGGAAGCCGGCCCGACCGCTCTTAGCAGGGGCGCCAGGCGTGCGTCGATGACAGCTAGCGGGTATCGATCAGACCTTCACGCTCAAGGACACGTCGAACGTCCTCAAACGAAGCTGTGATATTGCCTACGGGAAACCGCAACTGGCCAAGGCCCTGGATGTTAGAAAACTCTTCGCATCCTTCCTCAAGCATCACAAGCGCCCGGGTGAAACCGAGTCGACCTTGAAACAGGCCGACCTCGTGAATGACATTCATGCGTGCCTGTAGCTTGCCATCCTTCATTTCATCCTCGGCGGTGAGGATGATGAAAGCGATCGCCGCGGAATCGAGCATCTCGGACAACCGGGCGATATTTGTAACGCCTGCCACGGGGACGCGATTGAACTCGTCGGCCGGCAAATGCAGCCGGTCCTGGACGAAGTCTTTGAGCGCGCGCCAAAGGAGACTGCGGCCGTGGCCAATGAACACATTGGTGCCCACCAGCGCGGATTTTCGCTTCCGCCCTTCCACCCGGAGAAGATGGGAACCGGCCTGCCGTGCAAGACCGGAGATCTTACGCGCGACGATGCCCGGTGCCCCGAGTAACGCCATCTTAAGCGTGACGGCTTGGTGTGGCGCTAAGCGCATGCCTTGCGTCATCGCGCGCATGTCACGCGAGATGATTTGGCCCCGGGGCAGCATCGCCCGCGCGCCATCCTGCTCTGAAAGGACGCGCTCGTCTGCGATCTTTGATTTCACATCCTCGAGGAAACTGTCTGGACGGTCGCGCAACGCCTCGGAGAGCAAAGAGGCGATCGTTTGCTTCGCTTCATCGACCGCTTGCGCCACCGCACGAGATTCGACCTCCATCTTTTTCAGATCGGGATTGCCACCACGGCGTTTAATCTCCGCCACCACGTCGTCATAGCGATACTCTTCCCAGGTCCCGACCGAGCCATCCAACGGCCACGCGTCTGCTATCCCAGACTCGATGCTGAAATGTGCGCCGGCGGGAGGCCGTGCCAAACCTGCATAGTATACGACGGAATGGTAGCCGAGGTTGGACCCACTCCAGGCCTGCCCGACCTGCTCGCACACCGCACCGATGCGTCGCAATCCTTGGGTGAGTTCGTCGACCTCAAGCCCATCTGCCAGGACCTTCAACCGATCCGCGATCTCAATCAGTTCCTGCCCTTCCATCGGCGACCCCATAGTTTCGGCGTGACCATGGCGTCAACGTCCGCGGACTCAGTGTGCTTACGCAAAGGTAGGCCACCGGCATCACCCTCTCAACATCGACGTCATGAAAAAAGCCTTTCCGCTGTGGACTGCGACGATCGGCTTGCCACCGGATTCCGGGATGTGATTCAATACGGGTCGAAGGGCTTACGGCGCTGGCCTCGGCGCGCGCCAAGGCAGCTTCGGGGCCGGAAGCGGACTGGCGGCTGCTGGACTTCAAAGGTCGGAAGGCTGCCATTGATCTTGGTCAATCAAGACCGTCGGTCTACAAGAAGCGCTCCCCGGCACGCGTCGTTGGGACAACGGCTTGGTCGTGGCGACTGCACGATGGCCACCATATCGGAACGACACGATTGAGCAGCAATCAGATCATAGAAAGAGCGATCGGCAGCTTAGCGAACATCATGCGAATGTATGTCGAGACGCACATGCGCTTTGGTGAGCTATTCAAAGTTGATCCCGAGGAGGCGATTGACAACCTGGATCGCACTTTCGAAATGAAGCTTGAGGCCTTTCACACGCTCTATGATGTCTCGAAGGGCCTGTTCCCATATTTCGGCAACGGCGATACCACCGTGCTCTTAGCGGTACGCAATGCAATCCATCATCGTAATCATCCCCTGTTCCACAGTTTGAATCGGCGTCTGTACCTCGATACCGATCTGGATCGCTGGTGCGGCGCTTCCTTCCTGCTTGCGAGCCACCCCACGCTTCATGGCAGTCCAATCCAGATGTCCCATTACGTCAGGCTGGACGATCTGGACGCTCGGCTTGATCCTTCATGCGCCTCGCCGTACCTCGATACCATCGTCGGCAGCGACAAGGCTGTGCGGAGGATGGAAGGCATCGATATGCAGCTCAAACTTCCGGCAATCCGCGACCGCGGCTTACGTGACCGATACCCGAAGGATCAAATCTATTTGGACTTGATGCCCATCTTCGTTTCTGCCGTTTGCAAGGTATTTAAGGCGATGAAGGCTGCCGGGGTCGCTTTCAGGGGATTCGACGCCGAAACTTACGCAGTTCCGTTCACATCAGAAATTGAAGTCGATCTCAGCAGCCCATCACTGAAACGACTACGGGTTGGCGGCTTAGGACCTCCCGTTATCGTCGACGTTTAGCTGGTGCCCGAGGGGCCGAGTCCTGCCAGTCCGCTCCCGGAACTCAAACGCGCTAGGCGTACCCAGGGGCGCGGTCGCAGTTCAAATGTTGTCGCGACGGAAGTCCAGTTTGAGTTTGTCCTGGTAGACGCCAATGCGTTTTTTGGCGCGGTCGATCACATCACTGAAATGCAGTATCTCGAAATAGGTCTCACCCAGCGATTGCCGCGTCTCGGGATCCTTCAGTTCGCTTGATTGGAACCAGCCCTTGCCGGTCGGGAACGGCGTCCAGTTCCCGCTCAGACGCAGCGTATTGACGCTATCGCCGATCAGATAGCCATAGAATTTTCTGAGTTTGCCGCCGGATTTCGCCGCAAGCAGCTGAGCATATTCGGAAAGATCGCCGATATGCTCGTCAGTGGGAACACCAGGCGCCTTGAATTCGACGATGATCGCCGAGCCCTCCTTACTGAACACCGCGATGTCGGGACGCTTGCCCCCGTTGTCGCTCGTGCGTTTCGCAAGAATTTTTCGAAGTGCCTCGTCGATGTCACTCTCAAATACATTGGTGTCATCGTTCCATTTGATGTTCGCGAGCGGCAAATCCGACGCGATATAGTCATAATATTGGTACTCTTCGCTCAGCAACCAGATATCGTGATCAGTCGTTTCGGTGCTGTCCTTGCGCATCGGGAAAAAGATGCTGTGGATGATCTGCTCATCCTTGCGTCTGGCGCCGTCGGCGGCCGCCTGCATGGCAAGCCGCTGGCCGCAGGCGAGATCGAGGATATCGACGATCGCGGCGCGACGCACGATTAGCTGCGACAGGTTCGCCATGTCGAAATTCTTGAGCGATGACGTATATTTCCAGGAAAGCTCATGGATTTTCTGGCGGAACTCGTCGGAGTCCGGCTCGGCTGCCATGATCTCCTCCTTGAGGCTGAAGATCGCGGCGGTCTCGTCGATGATGGCCTTCTGGTATTTGCTCAACACGCGTTCAGCGACCGACTGGGCGGATTCGCCGTACACGATCCTGGTCTTGGTATCCTGTAGCATCGCTTCGCTGATACCGAACTGGTGGGTGGCCTCCTTGAGCACCGCCTCCTTCTTCCAGTCGGCAGGAGTGACCATCTCGTCGATGACCGGGTCGAGCGCCTCATGAATGTCAGCGTAGGACAATTTTTCCGCCGAAAACATATCGCCGCTAGGAATCTCGTCGGGAATATTGTCGAAGTCGTCGCGCTGCTCGTTGACGCGTGCGTCCAGATAGTCAGCCTCGATCAGCACGATATGATGGAAACCGCCGACCGGGTTGTTTTGCTCGGTACGCGTCCTGAGGTAGTGACCCGTGATGTCCTTCACAGGCGTGGACTTGGCACAGAAGGCGATGGCGTTGCGCGGAAGATCATACTGTTCGGCATCGAGCTGATAGTGGGAGAGGTTGAATGTTTGCCGCGTGCCGAGACGGTCCCCTGATGCAGGATCACGCTCTTCGACATCAACAGCACGCTCGGCAGTGACTGCCGGCAGGTCGGCGAGCCGTAGCGCTTCGATCTTCGCTTGGTCGTCCTTCCAGTGCCGTGTGGTGAACCGGATCTCGAAGTTGCCGAGCTGTTCACCGAGTCCGACGAGCCGCTGCAGGAAAGCGACGAGCATCTGCTTTTTCAGCCCCGGCGCCGAGAAGAGGGTGCTGAGGGCCTCACCGTGGGATACGCGCGGGCGAACCGCCTCTTTGAATTGCTCAAGCCGGATGACGGTCCCGATGTCGGCTTCAGCGACCGGCGCCGTGGTAAAATCGTCAGCCTCGATTTGCTTCTGCGGTTCGGAATACCGAAACTCGCGCTTCAGCAGAGCGTCACCGTCCCTGTAGGTACTGGTGATCCTCATCGCTGCGAAATGATGGAAGAACTGGATGCGTCCCGCGCCCTTGCACTTTCCGATGCCAGAGATGGAGAGATCGTCCTTGTAAGACGTATCCTTTGTCAGGAAGGCCTTGAGTTGGTCGTCGCCGAGACCGCATCCGTTGTCGCCGCACGAAACGTTCATTAGTTCGCGATCGTCGAGCAAGTCTGCACGCAAGAAATCGACTTCGATTGCAATATTCATGTCCGGCGCGGATTGGTCGCTCGCTCGCCGAATGAGATAGGCATCGATCGCATTGGCGATAAGTTCTTCAAAGACCACGTATTGGTTCAAGCTGAGCTTGGTGTTCTTGATGCTTCCCCTGATGTCGAGCGTCATTTCGTTTCGATCCAAATCCTAACATAAGTCAGCCTGCTTCTGGCCGCCTGCCCATGTGCAAGTCAAGCGATGCCAGTTCGCAGCCTCCACCGCAACTCATAGACGAGCGTACCGTCGATACTGTGCCTCATGCCAGCCTAAGCGGAGGCCAAATCCTACGTCCGCATTTGGCGGCTTCCGATGGCACCTCGAATGGCGAAGGCGCGTTCCAGACAGCCACAACGGGGTCGAAGGCAGGATGACTCCTTCCGGTCGCCGCCGTGATATCAGACGTTGAGCTACGTCTTGGGCGAGCAGCCTGCCTTCTTTTCGCTCCTACCCAGCCGAACTGCCGAACTGCCAACGCTTTGTTGCCGCTAAGGTGTCTGCGGATCAACAGGCGGCCATAAACTAAACTGGCGTTGACGGGTGACCTCGAACTTGGCGAAGTCGCCCCGTGCCAGCATTACCTCGACGCCCATCCCCTTCACCATCTCCCGCATCTGCTCGTAGGAGCGCTCGCGGAACTTTGGACCGGCAATGGCTTCCTTCAGCCGCAGGCCGGGCCCGAATGGCTGGAAGTAGTGCGCCTGGCCCTGGATGACCTCGGGATTGACCAGTGGCAGTTGCCAGCGCCACTCGTCTTCATATGCCCAGCCGTCAGACTTTATCCGCGCCAAGTCTTTAAGGTGCTCAGGTCCGATTTCGGCATACGATGACAGTCCGAGGTCGGCAAGGCGCGGCCTGGTTTTGCGGTAACGGACCTTGAAGAAGTCGTCTTCCGAAATGTCAAACCCAAGCACCATCCCGCGAAAACTTTCGCCATAGTGCCCCCACATCTGCGGCTTGGACCAAGTTTCGCTCATGCAGATAATGCCCTGCTCCATGCCCAGCCGGCGACGATACGAGGACAGGTGGATGCGGTCGCGCTTGTCGTCGAGCGCGATGCCTATGAATTCGAAAGCGTCATTGAGGTCTTCGATGCGGGAGATGCGTAGGCGCCGCTTCTCGATGGCGGCGACCGCATATTGGCCCTTCAGGAAGTGGTAGAGCCGCCGCATGTTAGTGAGTCCTAAAGTCGTTGTATGGAGTGTCCAGAACCGTTGCGACGTAGATTTCAAGCAGCGCCTGCCGCGTCTGATCCGTTTCCTCAACATAGCGGTAGTTCATGTTGCGAATGCGCGTCTTGGCTGCCGCAAACTCCCGGATGAAATCTTCCATGAGTGCGATTTCCTTGCGACCACCCTCCTTCGTATAGCGGGCGGCGGGGAGGTCTAGCAATTGGACTGCAATCCGGAAGGCGAAACTCGCCTGGTTGTGGCGCGACCCGTTTCGGGTGTGGAGGAAATAGCGCTCACGCAGCCGGTTTGAACGGCCAACGTACAGGGGCTCGTCACCTTCGCTGAACAGGTAGACGCCGCTGACGGGAATCTTTGTTGGTGGCGGTGTACCGGCGTGCGGCTTCATCGCCATCAGCTTCTCGTACAACGTGTGAAGGCCACCAACCTTCTCCAGAAACCGTGGATGCATCGACCGCCCCTCCGTCGATCCCGCGCTTACTTCGGGTGTCTGCAAATCATGCTGTCTTGGGTGCCATATCTCGACTCTATTGTCAGCGTCCCGACATGGAAGCACTCATCCAAACCCGCCATTCCTAGCAATCCCCAACCTGACGATGAAACCGGTTCCGGATGAAAGGCAGCTTTAGGAACTGGTGACACCGGCCTAAACGACTGTATTGAAGGCGCTAAGCAGTCGGTTCAGCTCGCAGGCGGCCACATAGCATTTCGGCACCCTTTTTGACGGCGATCGACAGGCCGTGCGAGCGTGAACGGGCCGCCAAGTCCTCGATCATCTCGGCTCCCGGCTTACAAGCGCCACCTTTCTCGCGCCATAGGTTTTCATTCCCGGGCGACGCGCATCCTCGGCATCGACACCGATGTCGGCGTGATGGAAGCCTCGCTCCGCCGCCTCTTCGAGCGTCGACAGAACGCCAAGCGGGCCGAGATCGAAGGCATGGTTGTTGGAGAGCGCTAGGGCGTTGAACCCGATGTCCTTCAGCGCATCCAGCACCACGGCTGCCGAACAACCAAAGTAGGAACCCTTCATCGGTCATCCACCATGCTGGCCGAACACCGTGGTCTCGAAAATCGTGAAGGCGATATCGGCTTCCTAAACGAAACGTGGAAGATATAGTCTTGCCATTCCTATCCCTTGGCCGCCGCTACAATGACTCAAGAAGTAAATTCCGTGATCATTGTGCCTGAGGATCCGCAAACGGACACGATTAGTGTTCCGGTGCTAAAGATATTCGATGGTGACGGGTTTCTCACTCGGGTCAAGGTTTCCGAGGTCACAGGAAACCCAAGGGATCAAGCCGAGATTGAGATAACCGCTAGATTCGGGTTCATCGATGCTCCGGAAATGGATCAGCCCGGGGGCCAAGAGGCCAGGGATTTCCTCACCGCCTTGATCGGCGACAAGTGGGTCGAACTTGCCATCTTGATGAAGATGAATACCGGGCGCTCAGTAGACACGTACGGCCGCGTCGTTTGCGTCCCCTATCTGACGCTGGATTACGCCACCGGTGAGTTCAGAACATCATCGTCATGCCCTCATGTCATAACGAATTTTGGGGCGCCCTTCCGCGTGACGAGAAACATCGAGCTAGAGATGGTCGTCAATGGCTGGGCATGGGTTCTGGAGCGATACGGACCCGATCAGCGTTACCTCGATGCCTTGGAGGACGCCAAACGAGCAAAGCGGGGCATATGGGCCTTCAAGGACAATATCCACCCTTGGGAGTTCAAGAAACAGAAATATCGCAACAAAGCGCCAAAGCCCCCATGCCCGACAGAGAACTGTAGCGGTCACCTCATTAGAAAGAGCGGCAGGTTCGGCGAATTCCTGGGCTGCTCCGAATATCCTCGGTGCAGGTATTCTTGTTCGGTGGCCGGCTGACCGTTCGCCCACGGCAACCACCCTCAACATAGGGCATTTACCCGGAAGCTATGCCAAGGATGATGAGGGCCAGGAAAACCCAAAAAACAACGAGTAGAGCACAAAATGGCTTTTTTCGATCCGGATAACGATGACCTCGCGTCCCAGTGGTTTTCCAAGCGGCTGCTCTTCAAGGACCGCCTCTCGATAGATCTCAATGAAGGGAACCCTTGACGAGCGAAGCCTTTCGCTCTTCTCGTCTAACCTTCTCCTCGGATCCATCGTCGCCCCCTACAATCGACCCCTCGATTTATCTCTGCGTGGTGGAAGGATTATCGACTACATGTCGCCCGTCTGGAAGAAGTGGCGAACCTTGGTCATGAACTGCTTGAAGTCTTTGTTCTCCGTTGCGAGGCGGCTGCACATAGGCCATTCGATATCTGGCTTCTCGCGCGCCGGAACAAGGATTTCGCTCTCGATAGGATTTTCCTCATCGAGGCGGATCAGGCCGATGCCGTGCATCGCATACAGAATTCGCAATTCCTTGAGAGTTTCGGAACCTTCGAAATTGGCGGCAACAAGGTAGCCGTAATTGGCCCATGAGGAATTCGAGACGGCCTGAAAATACGTCTCGCGGGCATTCGAACGGTTGATGAGAA
Source organism: Mesorhizobium sp. ESP-6-2 (assembly GCF_020164675.1). Classification (NCBI taxonomy): domain Bacteria; kingdom Pseudomonadati; phylum Pseudomonadota; class Alphaproteobacteria; order Hyphomicrobiales; family Phyllobacteriaceae; genus Mesorhizobium; species Mesorhizobium sp. ESP-6-2. Next base: position 144,754 of record NZ_JAIUGT010000010.1, on the reverse strand, counting down.
GCTTTACCTCAAACGACCAGAGACGGACTTGCCTGTCGCGGCTCTCCCGGATTGCTGTCACAACCTCGGGGTGAAGGCCGTCCGACAGGTTTTCCATACCCACTACGTCTGGAAACAGCCACTTGTTGCCGCCACTCCCGTACGCATTGGAAGATTTCTTCTCATCGATGCGATGGCCTTGAACACCATGCTCCGCTTCCAAAAATTCTACGAGGAGCGGATACAGATCATGCTCACTTCGCCGCAGAACCTTCCTTTCGGTCTCGCCGGCGGCAGCGGGAACGGCATCTTCCGGTACGGTCGCGAACTCAAGGACAGGTTCCTTGCCGCTCTCCACATCAGCCACTTCCTGTGCTTCGGTCTTGTCGGACCAATAGAAGAGGCGCGGTCGCACGCCTTCGGTGCTGCGCAGTTGCGGAAGCTGCTTTTGCCACACGGGACGATTAGCCCCGATCTCGGCGACAAGCTGATAAAGAAGCTGATCATGGGTCTGGATTGCTACGCTGCGCCTTATCTTCGCCGCCGCAGCCTCAGGGTATGTTTCTGCAATCCATATCGCTATGTCCCTAGCTTTGAATCGCTTCCCTGGGTTCGCTGACAAAAGTTCAACAACCCTGTTCTTCAATTCTAATGCCATGGATGACAGCCCCGAGTTTTACGCCGCCAGCAGCCGCCGCATCTCCTCCTCGAAATCGAAACAAAGCTGCTTTGCTTCGTCTTCGGGCAGCCACAGCACCATCTGCGGCACGATCTTGCGGTAAAGCCGCACGCTGTCAGCGTCCCACGGCAGCGTTTCAGCCGCCCGCGCCTCGGCAATCAGCCTATGCAGCCTCGCTCGCACGCGGTCGGGATCGCCGTGGTAATAGACGGGCGGCGCGTCCTCGTCGAAAAGCTCGGGCTGGTCGGCGCCGAAAAGGTCGAGCTGATTCCTGGCCATGGTCCTACTGGTGCGATTCTCAAGCCTACACTATGCCCCAGCCGAACAGGTCATGCGACGGTCGCAAGCTGACTTATCCCCGGTTTCCTGACACACGCCTGTCAGTTGCTCCCAACGCCCAGCGCCGTCTTCAGATGATCGACTTTGATGAGCTCGGCCGTTAGGATGAGCTTCATGAGGTCTGCTTGGCGAGGCTCCAGCGCGATCAGGCGCCCCAACACATTGAGGAGGTTGATAAGGTCGCTGGTGTATTCGGCGAGCCAATGATCGGGCTGTATCTTGTCGAGCGGGGAAGGCGGGCGCTTGTCGCCGATCTGCGGCCGCGTACGATCAAGCCGACGGTAACTGAACCAGTGCCACACCACCTGTTTACCCGAGACCTCGTAGTTCCACATTTCCGGCGAGACATTGTCGACGAAACCTTTGCCGACATGAAGCCGATTCTTCGTCGCGTCATACTCCATCGTGTCGGGTAGCGGCTCCGGCGCGCCGGGAATGCCGCCACCCTCCGGAACGAACGGCCGAGCGTTCTCTGCCATGCGAGGCGGCACTTTCGGCCGTCCGGCCGTGAGATCGGCGAAGCGCTCACCATAGCTGTGCAGCCAGATCACCTCGCGGCCGAGCGCAGCAGCCTCCGAGAAGAGCGCCGGATCCGCTGTCAGCGGCACACGTAGGCCCGGCTGCACGAGGTCTTCCTGGAACCGCGCGGTGAAGGCCGGGTGCGCCATCACCGCCGCCAAATAGGCCATTAGGTCCTCGGCCGATACTGCATGGCCGTAGACCTCGGCCAACGCACCGAGCAGTTGCGGCGGGATATTCGGAACCTTCGCCGAGGCATCGCGCCAGAGCGGATGGGCGCGACCGCCACGGCCATGATAATGATCGAGGTCTGGAATCAGCCCTGTGAACGTGATGGACGGACCAGATCTCGGCGAAACTCGCTCTAGGGCTGTCAGAAAGAGTTGCTTCGCTGAATAGCTATCCCACAGCTCGGGGTTCGGGCGATTGATGAGCCTTGCATCCGGAATGATCCATTGGCGGTCGAATGAACGGAAGCTGTAGTGGGTGGGCGCGATCACTGGCAGCGGATCGTCCTTGACCGCTTGGGTGCGGTGCTGATGCCCGGCCAAGCCTACCTGTGATTTCTTGGAAGCGGTTTTGTCTCCACCTTGGTGCGGATGAAACAGGCTCCTGTTTCGCCGCGTCCTTCTCCGAAGTAAGCCGCGCCCAGCGTGCCTCAAGCGACTGACGGTCCGGTGCGATGATCCAGGTACGTCCCGGCATCACGCCAGACCCGTCGTAGACGAAGAAAGATTTCAGCGGCGGGAAGGTCGCCCAGTCACCGCTCGCCGCCGGAAAGAATGGCGCGCGCCAATCCGAGGGACAGTCCAGCCAGTCCGGCGCGTCAAGGCTCAGCATCTTCAGCGCGGCAAACTTGTCTCCGCGCGGACCCGTGGGTAACGCGCGAAATCGCACATTGGCCGGCGCATTCCGATCCTTGCCCAACGGCTTCGCGGCCAGCACGATACAGACAGGCTGCTGCACACCCTGGAAGATTCGTGTCCGTACTTCCGGCTGGTGGCCGTCCGGTGAACAATCGATGGCCCAGATGTCAGAGCAGGTGCGCCTCAGGTCGTCGCGCATCTTCTGGAAGCCGGGACCATTCAGGAAGCCGGCGACGGTAATGAAGCAGACGATACCTTCCTCATCGCGGTCGGGGTTTCCCGTCGCTGCGCGATTGCCGGTGCCAAACACCTTCCACGTAGCCCAGCGCCAGAAATAGACATAGAGATTCTTCAGGTGCTTGGCGTGGGCGCTGACCTTCCATTCCGGCGGTGGTGCCCACCAGTCCATCGGTGCGACCAGATTCTTCTCACCGCTGCCCTGCTCGATCCAGGCACCCATCCCGCGCGCCTTTTCCTTGTAAGGCGGGTTACCGAGCACCACGGTAATGTCGCGCTGCTGCTTGATCCTGTTGGCCTCCCGCCGCGATTGTGCGATCGGGCCGCTCTGCACCAGCGTATCCTCCTCGATATACGGGTTGCCGAGCGTGTTGGTGACGAAAAGCTGCAAGTCAGGCAGTTTCGGCGGCTTCGTGGCATCCGGCTTTGTCAGCGCCTGCAATTCCGCGATCAGGCGAAGCTGGGCGACGGCGAAGGGGCCGAACTGAAGCTCGAAGCCGATCAGTCGGCCCATCGCCGCCTCGATCGCTCCGCGTACCGCGCCCTTCCCCTGGTCTGCCTCAATGGTGGTTGCGATCTTGCGCATCACGCCGAGCAGGAAGGTGCCTGTGCCCATGGCCGGATCGGCAAGCGTTACGTCGATGGAGGCCAGGCCGGCCGGGCGCGAGAACAGCGGCCCGCGCAAGGTTTCGTCCACCAACCGCGTCATCGCTGCCACCACCTCCGGCGGCGTGTAGTAGGAGCCGGTCAGCTTCCTCAGATCGTTGTCGTAGACTTCGAGAAAATCCTCGTAGAAATAGAGCCAGGCTTCCGGCTTGTCCTTGCTGATGGTGTGCCAGTTCACCTCGTTCAGCACGCGGGTCAGCGTGGCGAGCGACGTCTCCAGCGCCTTCTGGTTTTCGGGATCGTCAGTAAGAAGGCCGAGCGCGGTACCGATCAGCGAATTGGAACCGCGCAACTGGTAGGCTGCCTGGTGGATGCCGCCGGAGAGCGGAATGTCGATGGCGCGAGCGACCAGCAAGCCGAACGTCACGGCCTGCGCATAGCCATCGGCGAAACGGTAGTCGTTGGCCTCCGGAAACAGCAGCCTGCGCCAGTCGCTCGCGAGGTCCGTCAGCCCTTGGCTCTTGCGCTCCAGTTGCTCGATCACCTCATCGCGCAAAAGACGGCACAGTCGCGCCGAAATCTCCGCGAGCTGCTTGGCGTTGGCGGGCGGTATGGGTTTCCAGGTCAGGAAATTGACGATCAGAGTAAGCAGCGCGTCGGGGGCGGCGAGCTTCGCTCCGTCGCTTTCGATATTGCCTTCGAGCGCGACGACCTTGCCCACGATCTCACCGTCCTGCCACAGGCTGAAGGACTGTCCATCGGTATAGAGGAGATTGGGCAGCGATTTCAGTTTGCCCCATTGTTCTTTGTCGTGCGGATCGGTGAAGCGGCGCGGATCGGCACCCTTGCCCGGTGCCTTGACTTCGATGAATCCGACCAGCGCCTTGTTGGCCGTTACCGCAAAATCTGGCCGGGTCTTGATGTCGGCGAGGCTGGTCTCGCCGACCAGGTGGACATCGCCGGCCGCGAAACCGCCGACCTCTGCGAGCGACTTGACCAGCACCTCAAGAGGCCCGCGAAGCTGGTCTTCGGGCTGCCCGCCGATTGCCGGATTCGAAAGTTTCGGTTTCAGCGATGCGCCATAGGCCGACACCGCACCTGCAACTGTCCCTGCAGCCAATATTTCCCTCCGCGCCGTCTCACCCCTAGGGTGAATCAGGCCAAACTGCCACTTTCTGTTGAGCCTATTCAAAGAGCTCTAGATTTGCAGGCATTATTTTATTCAATTCCGAAGAATACTGCCGCCTCCTCGAAGCGACGGTAAAGGCGGTCGTCCCTTGGACTCATTTCAGCAGCGCTCGCCGCAGCGCCTTCGCACCCTCCTCCACCAAGGCCGGGGCGCGCCCGCTTAACGCCGCCTGGATCGCATCCGAAGACGAGATACTTTGCAGGAAGTGGGCTACATCGGTCCATGGGCCGTCCTCCAGCGGGTCGCGGTCAAGGTATGTCAGCTGATCGATCTTGGCCTGCCCGGCGGCCCGTCGCTGAGTTAGCTATTCCAACGCGTCGGTGAGTCATACTAGGCAGCGGTAACAACTTCCTGGAAAGCGGATCGGCGTCACAAGGATTACGCGATGAGCGCCAACGCTCGCCGCCATAGAGTTCGGACCCTGCATGCCGAAGGAGAAGAGCGTGGACGACGAAGGTGATTGCCCGTAGGTTTGGTGCTCGGCCAGGCTGGGGCGCATATTCGACCTCGAGGAGGTTCCTGGATGATGATCGACTGCAGTACGACTCGGTCAACCCTGTCCTCAGAACTCTGTTGAGAAACTGCGTTCAGCGCTTCACCGATCGCTCGAGAACTGAGTAGAGAAGAAGAAGCGAGCAGAATCACTTGCGTTGCTGAGTTGTGCGTCAGTCGGGGGGAAAGATGTACTCAAGAGGATCGGAATGGCGCGAGTGGGATTTGCACATCCATTCGCCAGCATCCTTTCACTGGAATGGTGAGCGGTTCGGATCCGACGCTGGCCGAAACAAACACCTTGTCGACGAAATGATCCGTGTTTTGAACGAGGCAACGCCAATAGCCTTCGGCCTCATGGATTACTGGTCCTTCGACGGGTGGTTTGCATTGAAGACACGGCAGGCCGAACACGGTGCGCCAGCACTTGAGAAGACCGTATTCCCAGGCATAGAGCTTCGCCTGTCGGCACCAATGCAGGGCCGGCTTAATGCGCACGTCCTTTTCTCCAATGAGATCAGCGATCAGCATCTCAAGGACTTTCTTTCTGGCTTGAAGCTGGAACTAATCAGTCAGCCTCTCTCTCCTGATGCACTCATTGACTACGCTCGCTTCGCGGGTGCCGATAAGCTTGCCAGCCACGGGTTTGACAAGAGCAAGGTCGCGTCGGACGAAACAGAAGCTTTGAGGGCCGGCAGCGAAATCGCCGAGGTGAACGTCGACTCCTACAAGGAGGCGATCCGGAATGTGCCGGGGGGCCGGGCAATCGGATTTATGCCCTTCTCTACCAATGACGGGCTGGACTCAGTCAAGTGGTACGATCACTACGCGTACGCGTTGGGGCTATTTCAATCCTCACCGATTTTCGAGACGCGAAAATCGGATTTGTGGGCGGCGTTTTGCGGCGTCGAGACAGAAACCAATAAGAAGTGGTTCGGCAATTTCCAGGCGGCGCTGAGAGGCATTCCCCGGCTCGCCGTTTCGGGTAGCGATGCTCACTGTTTCCGCGGCAATGGCACCAACGACAAGCGTGGCTATGGCGATTTCCCGTCGGGTAAGCGCACATGGATCAAGGCCGATCCAACGTGGAAAGGTTTGCTGCAGGCGCTAAAGGAACCGGCCAAGCGCTCGTACCTCGGTGAACGGCCGCCGAAGTTGGAGCGTATCAGCCAACACAAAACGTTCTACATCGATCGCGTTCGCATCAGCAGGGCGACGGGGAGCACACTTTCCGACACTTGGCTGCATGGAACTGAAATTCCGCTGAACCCCGATCTCATCGCGGTCATTGGGAACAAGGGAAGCGGAAAAAGTGCGCTGGCCGACATCGTGGCGTTGCTGGGCAACTCCCAGCAAAGCGCCCACTTTTCGTTCCTGAAGCGCGATCGCTTCCGCGGAAAGGCGGGGGAGCCGGCCCGTCAGTTCGTTGGAGAGCTTTCCTGGCTTGCGGGCGATCCGTGCGTGATGAGCCTCTCCGAAGATCCCTCGCCGGGACGTGTCGAATTGGTTCGCTACATACCTCAGGGTCGGTTCGAAGCCCTCTGCAACGATCACGTGTCGGGGAAGACAGACGAGTTCGAAAGGGAGTTGCGCGAAGTTATTTTTTCGCACGCCCCGACCGACGTGCGTCTCGACGCCCTCAGCTTTGACCAGCTCATCGAAAAGCAGGAGATCGTGTTCCGCGCTCGAGTGAACGAGCTTCGCAAATCGCTGCGTGCTCTCAACGAGCAGATCGTCGAAACCGAAGACCAGCTCCATCCAACTGTCCGGAAGAACCTCGACGAGCAGATCAGGCTGAAGAGGAAGCAGATCGAGGAGCACTTGGCAATCAAGCCGCCGCCCGTCGCACAGCCTACGGAAGAGCTCACCGCGGATCAGAAGCAGGCAAATGTCCGGCTTGCGGAAATCGCCACGGCGCTCGAGACGCTGGCGGCAGAAGGCAAGAAGGCCGGCGAGGAACGGCAGGCAGTCGGCCGCAAGCAACGGTCGCTTCGCAGTATCAGCGAGCGGACGGGATTGTTCGAAAAACAATTCGCAACCTTCATATCCGAAATCGCTGAGGACCTCGCCCTTGTCGATCTCAAGGCCGACGAGCTCGTTGCTCTCAACGTTAACCACCCACTGGTTGCCGAGCGCCAGCAGGCCCTCGTGGCAAAAGATAGAGAGATAGCGAAAAAGATCGAGAGTGCCGCGACGACACAATCCGAACTGATTGCGGAGCACACGCTCCTGGCAGAGAAGCTGAACGAACCACAGCAGAAGTATCAAGCCAGCGTAAAGGCATTAAAGGACTGGCAGGCCGCTCTGGAAGCGATCGAAGGCTCTGAAACTGAGCCCGAAAGCCTCAAGGGCTTGCAACGTCGCTTGGAGCAGATCGAAGAGCTTCCGTCTCTGCTGGCTCAGCGACAGGCCTCGCGACAGGAGATCACCGGCCAGATCTTTGCTGTACTCGGGGAACAGCGCGCTGCCCGTGAGGCCTTGTTTGCACCACTGCAGCGATTGATACAGAGTAACGCCCTAATTCGCGAAGAATACAAGCTTCAGTTCCAAGCAAAGCTGCTTGGCTCTCCGGACGGTATTGCGGCGAACCTGTTCAGTGCTATTAAGCAAAGCAAAGGTGAGCTTCGCGGTGAAGACGAGAGCTTTGCAGCAGTGCGCAGCCGATTTGAGAAGTATCGCTTCGATAGCGCGGCTGATGCAATTGGATTTGCCGAGGACATTGCTGCCCTCTTGGCAGAGAGTGCAGAGACAGCAATCAGCGGCCCCGGCATCCGGTCGCTCATGCGTAAGGACAAGGAACCTGCCGAAGTTTATAGCTACCTTTTCGGCCTTCCTTATCTCGAACCGAAGTACACGCTTCTCTTTCAAGATGCGCAGATCGAACAGCTATCACCCGGGCAGCGCGGCGCGCTGCTTCTGATTTTCTACCTGCTCGTCGACAAGGGGCGCAATCCCATTGTCCTGGACCAGCCTGAGGAGAACCTGGACAACGAGACGGTGGTGAGCCTGCTTGTCCCGGTGTTGAACGAGGCTAAGAAGTCGCGGCAGATCATCATGGTGACACACAATCCCAACCTGGCGGTCGTCTGCGATGCCGAGCAGATCATTCACGCGACTTTCGACCGAAAAAACGGCGCCCGAATCTCCTATCATTCAGGTTCTATCGAGGACGGCACCATAAACCGAGCGGTCGTCGATGTGCTCGAGGGGACGAAGATCGCCTTCGACAACAGGGGGCAGAAATACCATTGAGAGCCGATCGAAATAGCGCGGACGGCGCAGTCCATCGGTGGATGAGCAACTCTCAGTGCGCAGGATGGGCGCATTCCACAATTTGACACTTCAGAGAAAGGGGGCACCCCCTCCGCTGTTTTCTCCAGTGTCGCTTGCCGGCGAGTGCGGGCCCAACCGCAATGCCGCGTAGATCACCTGAGCTCGTGGATCATAACGTTGGGAATGACCGACTTCGCAATCTCGCATAGGTGCCGGTGATGGGTCAGATAGATTACCTGGCCTACGCATGCCATCTCGCCGAACAACCGGAAAACTTCCTCCGACCGGAGATGATCGAACGTTTCCATAATGTCGTCGGCGATGAACGGTACAGCGGGCCTGAGCTTGGCAAACTCATAGTATCCGGCGAGCCGTAGGGCCAGGTAGAGCTGGAAACGCGCGCCTTTCGAAAGAGCGTCTGCGACCTTCGATTGGCCATCCTGCTGCGTTGCGATGAGGACCTCGCCGCCCTTCACTGGCTGGGTCGTCAAGCCTGTGTACTGGCCGCGTGTGATCAGTGCGAACGCGTCGGACGCCTCGCTCATCATTCCGGAGCGGTGACGTTCGCGATAGACCCGGAGCGCGCTCGACGCTGACATCACTCCAAGCTTCAATTCGATATAACGGACAGCCTTTTCCTCAATTTCGAGAAGGACGGTGCGACGATCGGCATCAATGCGGGCAACTGCGCTGTCGCCGCCGATCGCATCGATCTTGTCAGTCGCCCGGGTTCGCCGGACGAGCTGCTGTTGGAGTGAGTCATCGAGGTCGGCGAGGCGTCGTTCGATTTCCGCCTTTTCAATTGCTATCCCATCGAGATCGAGGCCTTCGAGCAAGGATCGCGCCTGGGCGAAATCGGCGAGGGCGAGCTCGCTCGTCAGTCTTTCCTCAAGCTCGGCCACGGCACTCTGCAGGGCGTCTCGTTCGCGAAGCTGTTCATCGCGCTCCACGACCTCCGGCAGAGTTTTCACCCCAAAGGCATCGAGCACTTCCTGCTTTGTGGTCACGTTTGCCGCGACATCAGCGTTCAGTGCCTCTCGAACCTCGTGCAACTTCTGAACGTCAAGGAGGAGATCTGCCCTCGCCTCACGAGCACGCTCGGCTTGCTCCAGACGCTCAGTCAGCCTGACGCTCACCTGTTCTGGCGCGTCGCCCATCGCACGCTCGCCGACTTGCGCACCAAGGCGGGCCACCTCTTCAGCAAATGCAGTCCTATCCGCCTCCATCTTGCTTATGCGGATACGCATGGCCTCACGATCCTGCAGGGCCTTTGACAGCTCCGACAATTGATCGAGCACGCTCCCAAGCCCCGTTCCGGCGATGCCTTCTTCGAGCCAGGTGCCCTGGAGCGCTTCCTTAACTTCGGCCTGCCATGCACCCTCTCGCCGCTCGGCGATTTCAACAGCGAGCCGCCTGGCGGCCAGCTCCTCTTCCTTCGCGGCGACGCTCCTCAACGCTTCCGCGCGTTCCGCGTCGACCTTCGCCTGCCTGTCCAGAAAGCGGTCTGCAGCAACCACCATGGCCTCCAGGGCCTCACCAGGCTGCGGCTGAATTCCAACGCTTTGAAGAGCCGAGGCCAATCCGAGATGGATCCGCTCCCCCTCGGCCGTTGCGCGTTCGATCCTTGCGCGTGCTTGCAGGATATCGTCCCAGGCGGCAAGCGCGTCGGCGCGCGCGGAAAGGCGCTCGTCGAGAAGCCCGATCAAGAGGTCGAGCGACTGCGCCTGGCAATCCTCAAGCAAAGTGTTGGCCATTTGCTTGATCTCAGTGGATGCCATTTCTGCCCGCTCGGCCACCCCGGCAAGCTGACCGCTCACGCGCTCTATGGCCGCTTCGGTCTCGGCAGCCCTTTGCTTGATTGCGCGTAAATCCGCCAGATCGCCAGCATGGGCCAATCGAGCCGCGCCGACATGGTCGTCCTTGGCCAATGCCGCGGCAAAGACATCTGCGGTTTCCGCCTTGAGGTCGGCGCGGTGATTTCGCCAGGCCTCGTCCCTCTCACGTCGAATGGCTTCGGCTGTGTCATCGTCGGCGATGTCGGCCGAGGCGCGAGCAGCAGCCAGACGTGACAACATCGCCATCCGACTTTGTTCATGCTCAGCCAAGCGCTCGGAGAAGACCGCCTTCTCCCTTTGAAGGTCCGCGGCCAATGTCTTCCACCCAGCCATCTGCATGGTTGGCGGGATCGGCATCTTCGAAAGGGCCTCCGCTTCTCCCGACCACGGCCGAAGGCGCCGCATCGCATTCGCCAGCCTTGTTTGCCGCTCGTCCTCCAACGCGCGCGCCTCTCTTATCTCGCGTGCGTGACTACTGGCCTTCGCCTCTGATACGGCTGCCATCAGCCTGGCTCTTGCGGGCTCGGGCACCGCCCTCTCCTCGCCAACGCGACCTCGTGCAGCGTTGAGGCTGTCGAGCGCGGCAGCGGCTTCATCGCGGGCCATCCGCAGGCTCGTCGTGATGCCGGAGCGTTGCTCGACCATGGTGCGGAGCGAGCCAACCACAAAGGCAGGCAGGATGAGGCGAGACGGATCCTGTTCCGCCGACCTTCCAAGCGCGGCGAGACAGCTCGCTACGACCTGGTCGAGTATCTGCACTTCCATCTTGCGGGTCGGCAGATCCATTCCCGCGGACAAATAGCGCGCTTTGCGATCGGCAAGTCCGCGCACCTGTTCGGAGATCGCCAGGACAGCGTCGTCGACAGTGATTGCCTCGATCTTGGCCTTCGCCCGATCGATCTCATCGGCATTCGCCTGCAGACGGGTCCTCAGCTGCGCGTCCTGATCGATCAATTCCGCGACGCTGCCACTCCAGGTCCTGAGAGGAGATGGTATGTCAGGCAGCTCAGCCAGCCTGCTTGCCTTGCGTGCGATTTCGGCCAGGAGCGGAGCGGCGCGCACATATCGGTCGATCGTGGCGAGCCGCGCCGACAACATCGCGCGTTCAGCCAGGCCGCGGTCATACTTGTCCTGGGTTTCCACCCGTTCCGCCTCGAGCGCCTCAAATGTCGAGGCCAGCGTGTCGATCGCCTCCTTGCGTGACTTGAGCTCCGTGAAGCGTTTCTTCAGCAACGCGATTTCCGTGCTCTGGGCTTGTTTTCGGTGAAGCCCGTCTGCCTCCGTCTCCAAGGCGGTCAACACATCGCTGGCATGGCCTAGTCCTGCGCTCGCGGTGAAAAGGAGCTTGCCGAGATCGCCACGCGATTCAAGGATCGACTTGCCCCCTACCTCCAGCGTCTCGTCATCCAGCGAGAACATGCTGCTGTAGGCATCGCGGGACAAGCCCGCGAGGTGCGCCGAAATGGCAATTTCGCTCAGTGGCTGGCCTTCGGCGTCGTGCAGTGAGTTGCTGCGACTCTTGGTGCGTGAAACGGCAAGCGTCTGCGTCTCGAATTCGAGCAGCCCGCCGATGCGCATGGAGCTATATTCGTGCAGGAAATTGTAGCGGCTGCGCTCTTCGATGCCGAAGAGTAGGTCCAGGTAGGCGGAAAGCGCGGTCGATTTGCCGGCCTCATTCAGGCCGAACACGATATGTAGATCGGGACCTGAAACCGGCTTCTCTCCGAAGTTGATCGCCTTATCGGTAAACTTGCCGTAGCGGGTCAGATCGAGGCGCCGCAATCTCATCGCGTCGCACCTACCTTGAGCCTCGCGGCGACCAGGTCGACGCTTCCGGCAAGCACATCGTCGAGAAACTGTTCAAGCCCCGCTTCGTCCCTGCCGGCGAAACCCCGCGCATCGGGCGGCAGGTCCGCGATCGTCTTCAACACGAATTCCCGCGCTTCGGCTCGAAATGCTTCTGAGCCCGCATTGGCGCGCATCGACTCTGCGAGTTCCAGAGTGGGATCGGCAGCATCTCCCAAAGCACCGACAGCGGAAGCCGAAAGATCAAGCTCCAGCTTCTCCACCCAGGTGTCGCCTACCTGCTCCGCTGCCTGCTCGGCTTCTGCGACGGTCAAGTCCCGGTCGCGCATCAGCGACCAAGAAAGGGCAGAAGTGCCGACCAGGCGAAGGCGGGCAACAAGGTAGCGCGATCTGGCAACCTCCCGGCATTGCTCCAGCCCTGCTCGGATACGAATGATGGCCTCGCTCCATTCCGACGCCTCGGTCAGATCGACGCTCACCCGCTCGAACTGCGCGACACTGGTGAGCCTCTCCTCGATCTCGACAGAGCGATCGTCGCGAATGGTGACCAGCGTGACCGATTTCTCGCCCGCTTCATTGATGTCCCTCCCCTGAGGGATGCCTGGCATCACGAGCGTGCTCGCACCGGAATACACCTGGCGAACATGAATGTGGCCAAGCGCCCAGTAGTTAAAGCCGTGACCATGCAGGTCGGCGACGCTGCAGGGAGCATAGACGTCATGGCCTGGGGAACCGGCCAGGCTCGTGTGCATGATGCCGATGTTCGCAGCTCCCTCTTGCGGGGCAGCATATTTGGGCAGCAGGCTTTCAGGCGCCTTGGGGCTGGCGAAGCTGAGCCCATGGAACGCAACGTCCACTCCAGAGCCAGGCTGGATCACGGATTGGCAGCGGCCGCCGAAAATGGTCACCGTGTCGGGCAAGACGAGCTGCTTCGTAATCCGCGACATGGCGTCATGATTGCCGCGGATCATGTAGACCCCGACGCCAGCTTGATGGAGACGCGCCATCTGCGCGGCCAGGAAGCGCGCCGTCTTCATCGAAGTCTGGTCGCCATCGTAAAGATCGCCGGCGATCACAAGCGCATCGACACGCTCCGCAAGACACAGATCCACGATCGCGGTGAATGCCTGGCGGCTAGCATCTCCGACCAGCTCGGCGAGGTCAGAATTTCTGAGTGCGAGCGAACGCAGTGGAGAATCGAGATGGATGTCGGCCGTGTGAACAAATCGAAATGCCATTCGAAGGACTCTCCGGGCCCGAGAACAAGGAGCTCAGGCAGAATGCCGACGCTAAGTTAATCCAGCCCAAGCCGTTACGGCGCACGGGTGAAGGCAGCTTGGCTCGGTATCAAAGTCCGGCAGCGTTCCGCAACAGCCTAGTGCGTGAGGTCACGAAATTTAGGTCGGACCTCTCGCCCCTTTTTTGACGGTGCATTCGCTTGACCCTTTTGCTTGGCTGACCAAAACTGTTGCGTGCCTATCGCCGGCAGCGTCCAGAATCTCAACATTGGTCATGGGAGTTCTCGGCGACGGGCGCCGAAAGCCTCTCCCAAGCCTCAACGCGTTACGGCACCCCGGTCCGCACTCTCACTCCAAGGGATGTTGCGGATCTCCCTGCAAATGCGTGGTCGAAATCTCAGCTGAGCCATACAGAAAGATTTCCCTCGAACTCTGAAAGGCACAAAATGGAAATCCGGCTTTCCGGCCCCGCAGAAATTGTGGCGCGACAATCAACTCCGTGCTGTGTACTGACGTTGCCGTCGGCAGCGAAGATAAAGCGATACTACCCATAGGTGGTACTGGTGCGACGAAGGACATAATGAAGCTCAAATTTCCCAAACGGTCGAAAACGCACGTCACCGAGACGGAGTCTTGGCGGATCCTCGATAGTCTGGCGCCCAAAGACTGGATCGTGCGCGAGGTTACGGAACGCGACTACGGCATCGACGCGTACATCGAGCTCGTCGACAAGAACGACGAGGTGACCGGCCAACTGATGTCTGCCCAGCTCAAAGGGGTGGACTCGATCACGTGGAAGAAGGGCAACGGCGGCAAGAAGTTGGCGGCGTCACCGCAAATCAAGACCAGCACGGCAGCATACTGGCACGGTCTGCCAGTGCCGGTCTTCCTGCTGGTCGCGGATCTCGCCGCGAAAGACATCTATTTTGTGCCGGTCAAGGAGGTCATCCGGGGCAATTTTGAAAAAATTGAAAAGCAGGGCTCGATGACCTTTCCGCTATCCCACTCGCTTTCACTCAAATCGAGCGATGGACCTCGGCTATTCCGCTGGTTCTATGCGCGCGAGCGGCTCCAGCCGGAATTCGCGTTTCATATCACGAACCTGATCAGCCAGATGGACACCTTTGCCGACTTCATCCGCATGAACCAGAATCGCGATAGCTTCATGGAGGTCGAAGTCGAGCGGCACCTGCAGTTCCGGGCACTCTACGAGTCCTGCCGGATGGCCTCGCTCTATCTGGAGAGTGAATGGCCGCTGGAAGAGCTAATCGAGCTATACAGGATGGATCGGCACGATTGGAAAGACGATTGGGCCCTGCTCCACGAGAAGACGCTGGACTATGCCTTGCAAAAGCTCGAGGTGCTGTTCCCCGCGCTCGTGCGAAAGGCGCTCACGCTCGTCAGCGAAACCCAGGCCGGCTATTGGCAGGCGACCGACCGGGTCTTCTTTTCGCTATGCAGCAATGGCGAGCTGAACATGCGACTGAAGCAATTCGAGGACGAGATCGGCCGCTAGATCGTGACTGCAATTCTGCCTCGGCTCGAATCAGGCGCATCCCGCGCATCGGCACGATCATGCCGATTCCGACAGGCTGACGGCGGCATCGCTGTACGTGGAACGCCACATCGCATCGACGTGCTCGTCGACCACGTGATGATGGTGCGGACCCGAATAGGTTTCCGCCCGTTCGCCGAGTTCCGCGATGTCGGCGGCGACGCCCTCTGCCGCGGACCGGTTGCTTACGAGCACGGACCGGATGGCGCCGAGCTGAGCGTCCCAGTCGATCGAATCGAGCAATCGGAATAGGTAGTCGCGGCCGTCGAGCAGGTTGTCGAGTCCCAAGCGCTGGTCGGCAATCTCAGGATTCATGTGAAGCTCCACATTGTCCGACTCGCCCTCCGGCCTCGCGATCAGTCGTTCCATTCGCCGCGGCGGGCAGGCAGGCGCGTGTCGGCAGTGCGCCAAGGTTTGCTGCCTCGCTCGCCGCGGCGCTTCGGCTTGCCGTCCTGGTCCCAGGCAACGACGGAAAGGCAATCGGCATTTCGATATTTGCCGCTTTCACCCCAGTCCCAGGCGAAACTGACGGTCTCGCCGCTATAGACGAACTTGCCGGACCATTGCGCGAGGAACGAGTACCGCTCGCCGCCGATGGTGATGACGTGCTGGTGCCAGGGCCGCTTGTTGCCGCCGCGGCTGGGCGGCCGCGACTTGTCTTTGAGATAGAGGCCGTAGTGCTCGACTTCAGCCTTATCGATGTTCACCCGCTGACCTCCTGTTTGCTAGTCGACAATTCATGGTAAGTGGATGCGATGAGGGGCGAATTGCAAGTAACGCTGGCGACTTTTGCGACCGCGGTCCGGGCTTTGCTCGAAGACAAGGATCTGGCCTACGCCGATCCGGCCGAGCGCGCGCTCGTCGCCCGGATCCGGCATCTGCTGCATGGTCAATATGCGGGCTGGTCGATCGACCTCGAATGGAATCGGCGCGAGGACGTCATCAAACGGCTTCGCTACGGGCTCAGCGATGACGAGTTGATCGGCAAGGACGCGATCGTGCCCGACCTGATCGTCCATCGGGTGGGCAAGCGCGAGAACCTCTTGGTGGTCGAGGTCAAGAAGGCATCGAACAAGGTCTTCGACGGCGACATCTGGAAGCTCAGGGGCATGACCGAGCAGGCCGGACCCTACGGATATGCCGTGGGCCTGCATCTGGTGATCGACGTGAAGGCGGGCAAGGCGCCCCGCTCGGACGTCTATGTCGATGCCGAGTTGGACGAGGTCCTGACAGAGTGGATGCAACTCGAACTGGCAGGCCGGAATTGAACGCGGACCCGGCACGAATCGTCGAGCTGGTCCACCGGTTCAGCGGGCCGGACCTGACGCAGACCTTGTCGCGCATCGAATGCGCAGTGCGCGGCGTGACGGCCGCGGATTGCGCGGGCCTGCTCGAAAGTGCTGGCGCCGGACGGGAGGCACTGGCGGCCGCGGCAGAACTGAAGCGGCTCGCCGGCCAGGTCAATGTCACGATCCATGCGCTGGGCATCCTGCTGTGCCTGCCGCATATCCTCGAGCCGGGCGAGCATGTGGAATATTTGTCGCTCGGCGCCGGGAACACGGGGCGCGATTTCGACCTCGAGACGAACCTCAGGGTTGCCGAATTCAAGTTCATCCGCTGGCGCGGCGGCGCCGAGTCCATTCGCCAGAATTCGGTGTTCAAGGACTATCTGTTACTGGCGGAACATCACTCCGCCAAGCGCAAATACCTCTACCTCCTGGGCACGGACCATGCGTTGCGCTTTCTGCGCGGCGGCCGGGCGCTGTCGAGCGTGCTCAGTCGCAACGACAAGCTGCAGAAGATGTTCGCCAACCGGTTTGGAACAGCGTTCCGGACGGTCGGGGACTATTTTGCGGCGCATGGCGCGGCGGTCCGGATCGAAGACGTGTCGCCGTGGCTGTCCGAGCTTGCCGAAAACATGGTCGAGGAGCCGGCCGAGGAGCCGCTCGGCTAGGGTGCGGGTCGCATGACGCGAGGTCGGCGCCTGCCGCGTTCTGGCGGCTGCATTGCTGCCAGCAGTGCCTCCTCTGCGTCCTTCTGCGGCCCCATGAACTCCATATGGTCGGCGATATAGGCGCCGAAGGACGCCGCGTCTTGGGCTGATGGCATCGCGGCGGGGTAAGGCAGGGGCAGGAAGGAGGTCAGCGCGATGCGATAAAGCGGCGCGGCATACTCGAAGATCGACCGCTGCGGCGTCGCGAGGAGAAGGTTGCTGCGCTCGACCGGGTTGCCATGCAGGAAGTCGTTCCGGCAGTCGTAGAGCCCCTGGTAGAGCCAGGACGCGAGGGTGCGCTTGACCTTGGTCTTGCCGCCGGTGTCGTGTGTCAGCCGGCCGCTTGCCGGGATTTCCCATGGCGTGCGCTCGATGAGCTCGAACACCTTGTCGCGGTTGGCCTGGCCGCTTCCGCCGGGATGAACGAGGATCTCAAACGCGCTGACCCAGAGTGAGACGATGCGGCCGACGTCATAGAAGGTCGTATCCGTCCCTGCCGGCAGGAGGGAAGCCTGGTACGCCATGTTGAGCGAACGCATCAAAGCGATGTCTTCCCATGCCGGTTCCGAAGCCTCGTAGCGACGTCGCCATCGCGTCATCAGCGCCGCGAGGAGCGGCTGGTCGATGTCGCTGCCGCTCAATTGCGTGCGGAACAGCGCAGGCGAGGACTGCCCCTTGAAGCGGGCGACCTCATGTGTGCCGAGGATGGCGGGCGTGCTGCCGATCATGTCCTCGTAGTGACGGTCGAGCATCCAGGGGTAGATGGCGAAGGCCTCGCCGAAGAGGATCCGGTGTCCACGGGGATATCGGAGTTCGAGCGCCCGGCCGCGTGTGACGGCGGCGAGCGCAATGAGGTCACGGAAACTCGCGAGCGCGCCGATCTCGCGAAAGACGGCGGGTGCTGCGGTGTGAAGGAGCAGGACGGTCGGCTGGAACTTGGCGCCGAAATTGTCGCCGAAGCGGTTGAGGAAGCGCCGGAACATCGGGTGCGTCCGCTTCTGCGCCGCAACCCGGCGATCGTGCGCGGGGGCGAGCGCCGCGATGTCGCAACCGATCGCGGTGTCGAGCGGAATATTGGGCAGAACGAATATCGGCGTCCAGTCGCTGGTCATATATTGGGTCCGGTTTGGGGGCGTTGCCGCCGTCACTGAAGAAAATACGCGCAAGACTACGCTGGGATAACGATGAACGATACGGAGCGCGAGGCGATCATCCTCAATTCGGCCTGGGAGATGATCGATGGCATGGTCAACTGGGCGATGTTCATGAAGATCGAGCGGGCGGACCCGTCGAATCTTATGTTCCAGACCAGCGGACACGCGCGGCTCTTCATCATCCTGCTCGGCGACTTCCTCTCGGAGATTCGCGCGTTCAAGGGCGAGGCGATCCCGCTTGGCCTCCGGCCGGCGCCGAGCAACGCGCGCCCGTCCGATCTGACGTTCCTGTTTCACCTAAGGCAGGTCTGTGCCGATCCGAAGCTGGGCGCGGACGGCTCCGGCCTGTCGGCCGCAATAGAGACCTTCGCGAGCTGGCTGGAGGGGGAATTCACGGCGTCGGGCGTCAACCTTCATTCGATCGATGTCGTCACCGACCTGCGCGTGGCGCGCTACCGCTACCTCAAGATGTGCGGCGACATGGCCAAGCATAATCTCGCGCGGCTCGCAACGAATGTCGGGCATCTGCGCAAACTGCTTGCGGGGGCGGGTCATCAGGTGAGCGAGCAGCAGGGCTACCTCGCCGTCGAAACCTTCTTCGAATGGTTCCACCAGGACATTTTCATCTACCACGCAAGCCTCATCGGTGAGTTTCTGAACAACATCCGCTGGGCGATCTATGACTACCTGCAGCCCGAGTTTCGGCGGTCGTACCATGTCGCGGCGACATCGACCGTGGAATTCCCGATCTACGGCTATCATATACCGTCGGCGATCACCGAGCCGGTGGCGGTCGCGATGTACTGGGACGCCATGAACCGCTCGCGGTCGCGGCCTTATGTGCCGCGCTTCGTTATTCCTCACTATATGAAACAGCGCTATTGACCGGTCCTGAGCAAAGGAGGACGCGTGAGCAACGACGAAGCGAAATCGGACCAAGTGTCCCTGGAGGCTCTTGCCAGGGGGGCTGAAAAGACGTTCGAGAATGCCGAGCAACTGTATTTTGAAGCGGAGCTTCTGGCCAAGGCGGGAGCGGTGTCGCGGGCGCTCTACCTGCACCAGATCTCGCTCGAAGAATGCTCCAAGGTCGACACTCTGGGGGCTTGGGCGGTGAGCCTGCTGACCGGCTTGGAGGTCGACCAGAAGAAGGTTCTGGCCGCACTTGCCAGGCATTCGTCCAAGAACAAGTCCAATGCCTATATGCTCGAGGGGTCCGCGGCGGAGAAGGACGCCAAGTCGCGTGGCGATCTGAAAGGCGCCATCGAGGCGTTTAAGACGTCCCAGGAAGAGTTCCACCAAGCGTCGAACAAGGCGAAGAACGCCGCTCTTTATGTCGACTGGGTGGATGGCGCGTTCGCGGCCCCGAGCGAGCGGATCACCGACCAGATGCTGGTCGACATCACCGAGCGCAACGCCACGTTTCTCGGCTACGCACACAACGGGGTGAAGATGATGAAGCGGCTGACGACCTCTCCGGATAAGATGAGAGGTCTGGTTTCGGGTTTTGTCGAGCAAGCCGAGAAATTGCGCGAAGACGATGCCCAGAACTCCGTCGCGGCGATGGAGGCCTTGCTGGCGCGCTTTCTTGAGGATGGGAAGCGCGAACTCAAGGACGAGGACACGTTTCAGTGAAAATCGCGTGTGCGACGCGCACGCCGCGATTGAGTTTCCTCAGCTGCTGACCAAGCTCCTTGAGGAGCGCGTGGCGCAACGCCATCTGTGGGTTGCGCTGCAAAAAATACGGCGGGACGAGGGAAAGCTGCGCCTCGCGAAAAGGATGGGCCGGTCTTCACAAATCCGCGTTTGGGGCCGGCGAAGAGTCGGAAGTCCGCTCGTCAGGGGCGAGTTCAGACGCCAAACTCCCTTTGGCGCTCACCACGGCTGGCGTGATTACCGGGCCGCTAATCCCCGATTTCGATGTCGGCGTCCTGCGGATCAGAGGAAAACTCAGGCATGATGTCGCCGGCCAGCAGCTTATCCTTCGACAGCAGTCCGGCGTCCTCGAGCATCTCGAAATCCGGCAGCTGGCGCAGCGTGTCGAGCCCGAACTGCGACAGAAAGTTCTTGGTCGTCACGTAGGTGTAGGGCGCTCCCGGCTGCGGGCTGCGCGGCCCCGAGGCGATCAGGTCCTGCGCGCGCAGCACGCCGATCAGATCGCGTGACACCTCCTTGCCGAAGAAGGAAGACAGCTCGCCACGCGTGATCGGCTGGAAATAGGCAATGCACATCATCACGAGCGCCTCCGACTGCGACAATTCTTTCGCCTCCTGCCCGGCCGCGCCAAATGCACTGCGGATGACATCCCCAAAAACCTTTTTGGTCCGGTGCTGCCAGCCGCCGGCGACCGAAACCAGCTCGTAGGGGCGACCGGCGAGTTCAACACGGATGTCGTCGATGATCAGCTCGATATTGCAGTTCTTTCCCACCACGCGCGCGAGGACACTACGTGTCACCGGTTCGCTGGCGGAAAAGATCACTGCTTCGACGCGGCCCATCCATTCACGCCAGCGCAGTTCCGGCGGCAGGTGATCGAGCTCGGTGTCAAGCAGCGCCGGCTGTGCGTTCGGCTTGCGGCGGGCGGACGCTTGGCTCATCGCTAAAGCCCAAACAGCCGGAAGCTGGTGCGGCCCGACAACTCACGCACGACATCGAGCTGCGCAAGCCGCTCGAACAGTCGTCGCGCCGCAAAACGCGACAGGTTCTTGGTCGTCAGCGAGCCCGGGACGGCATCTTCATTCAGGAGCAAAAAAATCACGTCGCCGGCTCCCTTGGCGCGCAGTTTTGACGCCACCGCCAAGAGCTTTTCGGCGCGGCGCGACAGCTCGGCGGCCAACCGACAGGCCTCCGTCGCCGCTTGCACCAGTGCGATGCAGACCGCGCGCTCAAAATTTTTGTCCCCGGGTCGGATGCGACTGCAGCCGGCCTCGGCGCGGAAGGCCGGGCCAAAGGCCTGAGCCAAAAACAGCGGCAGCGGCCGCGGCCAGCGCAGGCTTTGCGCCAGCACCAGGTCGGCCAGCCACCAAGCGAACAGTTCGGCATCAGGGCGCATGGCGACGACGCGGGCGGCGATCGCGGCGGCGGCAAATGGCGCCGGCCGCCGCGAGCCCGCCACGTCCTCGATCTGCGTGCAGAGGTCGGCGAGCGCCTCGTCGTCCCAATGAAGCCCAAGCTGATCGACGATCCTTTCGAACCGGTCGGGGGTGGCGACCGGCGGCTGCACGGCCAGTTGCCGCCAGGCACCAAAAACGGCGCCGGCGGGACCGGGATCGGCGCCGGCCGGGCAAAGCTGCCAGGCGTCGCGCAAGCCGGCCTCGTCCTCGGCGCGGCCGGCGAGCCGCATGCTGGCGGCGGCGCAGCGAAGCGCCAGCCGCTGGCGCCAGGCGCCGGCCCAGGCAGGTTGCGCCCGTGCGAGCGTGTCGAGCGAAGCCAGGGCGGCGCCGGCCTGGAAGGCGGCGTCAGCGTCGCTGGAGGCGCGGGTGCCGAGCGCCCAGGCCGGCACGGTCGGGGGCGGGGCGGGACTGGCGGTCGCGGGATCGAGGCGAATCATGGGTTTGGAGAGTAAAATGCCGGTGCGCTTTTCGCCATCATTTTCGCACCAAAACGCACAGCCTGTCGCGCGACTAAAACGAATGATAATCTTGCATTATCGCTCGTTTCGCAAAGCCGCCCAGAAATGGCCTCTCTGACCCCTTTCTTCACGGCAGACGGGCTCGTTTAGGCGTCAGATCGACGAGAAACCGCGTTCATTGAGAACGCGCATTTGTTCATCGCCAAACATTTTCTGGTGCGGCTGCTATCGCATCATGTCGCCAAGGGCAGCCTGCAGCGATGGCGATCGTTTCAAGGTGGCCGTAATCCTGTCCCGCCAGCGCTTGCCGCGCGCCAGAGCGTCCTCGAGAGCCTCACGCAGGTCGTCCGGCCTATCGGTTGCGAGCACATCGACCAGGAATTCCGCCTGCAGGCGGTCCTTAATGGATTTTAGGCTGTCCGGCCCATCGCGGCGGCGATCGGCAACGATGACCTTATGGATTGCGAAGCGTTCCGGTCGCGGAATTTGCACGAGCACGCCGTCGCGATAGGTAACGGCTGCCAGCATTGGCTCTGCCAGGAGATAGTTGAGATGATGCAAGGATTGGGCATGGACGCCAAGCGCCGGCAGTGGACGCAGTCCCTCCTCCTCGGCAAAAGACGGCGTCAGGAATTCGACGAGCGTCTCGTTGCGCGTTTGCTTCCAGCGCCAGGTCTTGCCGGGGTCCAGCGTCGGCGCCGGTTCGAATGAGAAATCCTTGAGAACCCGTTCAAGCGGCGCCGACACACTGTCCTCCAGGGCGATCGAGAGTCGCTCGAAGCTAGCGATATCGACGTCGTTCGTTTGAGCAGTCTGGTCAAGGGTGAAGCGAACGCCGAGCTCGCCCTCGTAGAGGCGGAAGGCCTGAGTTCCCACGACCGTCCCGCCGAGGCGGAAAACTCCGGCGGAAGCAAATGCATGCAGAAGGCTGCCGGTTGCTGCATCGACGCCAAGGAACCCTTCCGCACGTAGCAGGCGGACCCGCCGCGCGCGATTGCGTCGGCGATCGTCGCGGTCGTCGCGCAGCGCTTGGATGCGTTGCATCCGAAGGCGAAGTTCCTCGCTATCTTCCCCGATATAGGTCTTCTTGACGTCCGAACCGACGCGGTAGGTGTCGTACCAGTAGACGCGGCCGTTGCGGTCGATCCGCGTCGGCGTTCCGCGGATCTCGGCCACGACCTCGTCGCGCAGGGACGATAGCAGATCGTGGTAGGCCGAATGGGCGAGCGGTGAATGGCGTGTTATCATGATGCTCAACGAAATGGGTTATTGTTGAGCATACCGCATGTTCAACAAAAATGAAAGCTGTTGAACATCATCACCCCCGCGATCTGATTTTCTGATTTTAGGGCATATTTTTGGCGGTCGAGGATGACGTTCCAGCTAACCGTCACTGACATGATATGTTGCGAATCGTAGTTGAGGATCCGCAATTGCCCGAACAAGATGACCTGCCTGATATCGTGGAGATCGTCCACGCGATGGCACAAGATACCGCTGACGGGGCAAATGCGCGGTTGACGGCCGTCAGGAATGATCCCTCCCCTGCCCTACCGGAGTCAAATCTTGTGAACCGGCAGCGCTTACCCGGCCACCTCGAGCACCTCGCCGTTCGCGCGCGCGATTATGTCGAAGCCGCGAGTTCGGCCAACACGCGGCGCGCCTATGCGTCCGACTGGAAGCATTTTTCCAGCTGGTGCCGCCGGCAAGGCGTCGAAATGTTTCCACCTGATCCGCAGGTGGTCGGCCTCTACATCACGGCTCAAGCCTCCGGCACGGCGACCGGGGACAAGAAGCCTAGCTCGGTGGCGACTATCGAGCGCCGGCTATCCTCGCTGACGTGGAATTTTGCCCAGCGCGGCCAGCCATTAGACAGAAAAGACCGGCATATCGCGACGGTGCTGGCCGGCATTCGCAACAGCCACGCAAAACCGCCTCTACAGAAGGAAGCCATTCTCCCGGAGGATCTTATTGCCATGCTGGAGACGCTCGACCGCGGCACGTTGCGTGGCCTGCGCGATCGCGCAATGCTGCTTGTCGGCTTCGCTGGCGGGCTCCGCCGTTCCGAGATCGTGGGCCTGGATGTCGGCCGCGACCAGACCGGGGACGGCCGCGGCTGGGTGGACGTCCTCGACAAAGGCATGCTGGTGATCTTGCGGGGAAAAACAGGCTGGCGCGAGGTGGAAGTCGGGCGCGGCTCGTCCGATGCCACCTGCCCGGTGGTGGCGTTGGAGACCTGGCTCAAGCTGGCGCGCATCGCACACGGTCCTATCTTTCGGCGCGTCACCTGCCAGGGCAAGGCAGTCGGCGCCGATCGGCTCAACGACCAGGAGGTAGCCCGGGTCGTTAAGCGGACGGCATTGGCGGCCGGTGTGCGGGGCGATCTGCCGGAGGGCGAACGGCCAAGGCTGTTTGCCGGCCATTCGCTACGCGCCGGTCTCGCCTCGTCGGCAGAGGTCGACGAGCGCCATGTGCAAAAGCAGCTCGGCCATGCTTCGGCAGAAATGACCCGCAAGTACCAGCGCCGCCGCGATCGGTTCCGAGTCAACCTAACCAAAGCATCAGGCCTTTAGGCAACCTCGAAAGAGGCGCTTCCCTCCCCTAGGGAACCAGCACGGGATCAAGCGACGCAAGATGCTCCCCTCCCCTGCCGACTTAGGATCCGAACAGGTGCCGATCCAATAGACTGGCTGGTGCACGCTTCGACGAACCCGGTTTCCCACGCCGGCAGCGAAGTCCAACCGATTATCGATCCCAGCCCTTCTTTTTCATACTGAGCCGCAAAGCTTCACTGATTTCGGCGCTATTGGAACCACCATCGACCGACTCACTGCCTTCTCCGACGTCGCTCCAGGACGATTTCGCGGGACCAGTACCGGCCTGTGCATCAAGCCTCGCCCGCAGCAGCGCCATGATCATCGGCCACACCGAAAACTGGCCACCACGAGCACGCTCCGTCAGGTTTCTGAGATAGCCGCCCAAACTGTTGATCTGGTCGGTCCGCTGCAGGATTGCGGCAACGGTGATGGCGGCCTTCTCCGGCCCCATCACCCCGACCGCTTCCTGCCACGCACTTGGGCTGATTCCCATATGGGGCCGGGCGAGCTCGGCCGCCGCCACAAAGTCGCGCCAGGTCCGAATTTGGCCGCCGCGGGCCATGGTCAGAAGTTCCGGGCAGGCATCCAGCACCATCGCCAAGGGCATGTCCCGCTTGGGCAAGCTGCGTACATTGTCGTGTGGCGCGCCGCTGCCGCTCGCTTCTTTCTTATTTCCAAAGCTGGTTTCAGTTTCATCGTTAGAAATAAAATCTGGATTTGAATTCTGTATGTGGCGCTCAGAATGGGACTCATTGGCGTTCGAATCTTGTGATTTTACGAATGTTTCCAACAGCTGATGCACCTGAGCCCAAAGGTCTTCCAGCTCATCGGCGATCGACTCCAGCACCTGGCGCGACGCCGTCCGCGGCAATCGCCCGACAATCGTTTCAAATTGCCTTTGGAACCGCCGCCAATCGGCCGGGACGTCCTCGTTGAGCCCGGCTTCGATCATCTTGACGATGTCCCGCCGGCAGATGGTAAGACGCTCCTTGACCAGCCTGTAGGCTTTCCGCTCGGCCTGGACGGCACCAGCCAATTGCTTGAACTCCTGCGCGCGCGCCACGATCGGCGACAGGTCGAAGCCGTAGGCCTGTTCGATCTGGCCGCCCTCTCCCTTGCGGGCGAAGCGTTTGCCGTTCGGACTGTCGCGCCTGATCACCAGGCCGCAAGTCACCAGGACCGACAAGTGTCGCCTGAGCGTCGCCGGCGACATGCCGTTGGCGCGATGGATAAGTTGCTCGTTGGAGGGGAATACGACCAGTCCGCCCTCCCCTGAAAGCTCGTCGTCACGGTGAAATGACAACAGCGCATTGAGGATCGCCAAGGCGCGATCGGTCGCGCCTATGGCGGACCTGGCCTCTCTGATGTCTCGAAACACCTGCCATTTGGGCACCGTGGTATTTCGATCTATTGCTTTTGCAGCCGCTTGGCTGGCGATCAGGCCAAGCGTCATCGGCCGCCGCCCAAACGGCGTCGTCGAAATATGCGTTACCATTTTCCCTCTGCCTCTAATCAGGCAAAAGAAATCTGCTCGCCAAAACGACGCCCATGACACTTGACAGTGATTCGCGGATTTGCGATTCTCAGCTCGCGACAGACTTGAGAAGGGCTTCCGTGACGGTGACGTTCGGGGGCCTTTTTCTTTTGCGGTTTAGTCTCCTGTTGTCTTCCCAGATTGTGCCTCTCGGAACGCCTCGAAGAGCGCCTCGAGCCTGCCGGCGATGAAGGTTCCGAAGGCCGAAGCCTCCCTGGACTTCAGGGCGAGCGTGAATACCTTGCCGTCATCGGTGATCTTTGCCTTCACGGAATTGTCTTTTGGCGCCCAGGCGCTCGCCTGTGCTCGCGGCGGCGTCGATCTTGCGGCCTTGCCGTTTGCGGCCAGCACCTCGAAAAGCTGATTGAAACGGGCATCGCTGCTGGCCTGGAGAAACTCGCCCGATTGGATATGGTCACGGGCTTTGGCGGCATTGGCTGGATGCTCCATCAGCTTGGCCAACTGCCACCACCGATCACG
This sequence comes from Mesorhizobium sp. ESP-6-2, assembly GCF_020164675.1. NCBI lineage: Bacteria > Pseudomonadati > Pseudomonadota > Alphaproteobacteria > Hyphomicrobiales > Phyllobacteriaceae > Mesorhizobium > Mesorhizobium sp. ESP-6-2. The sequence goes on along the minus strand of NZ_JAIUGT010000010.1, from coordinate 118,815 downwards.
GCCAATCCCCTTGGCCGCGCCGACCGCCAGGATGATGGGTTCGGTGATGTTGCTGGACACAGAACGCATCTTGGAGAACGTCGTATCGTCGAGCGCCAATGCCGACTTGACGATATCGGGGGAATATCCCTTCTCGAGCATGCGCTCACCGAAAAGCGTCCGTTCGATGAACGACAGGTTAGCTCTGGCGGCGTTTTCCTGTCCTTGGGCGACAACGTGCTCCACGTCGCCCATTTGCTTGACAACGGCGCGCACAGGCCTGCCCAGCTCACGGGCGACCCTGACCCTTCGATGCCCAAAAACCGTTTGGTAGCGCCCAGGGAACAAGGGATGCGGCCTGACCAGGATTGGAGAATCTTGCCCGCGTTCGCGGATGGCACGCACCAGTTCGGCGAATTCTTGCTCATCATCCCCGATGCGGTCCGCCACGAACGAATTGTCGACCAGCTCAGGATCCAGATCCACGACCGAGCTTTTCGACAGCTCCTCGAAGGATTGCATGATGGAACGCGATGCGCCGCGAACCGCGTAGCCCGACACGTCCCTGGCTTGCTCGACGGTGGCGGAAGAGCCCATCACACTGCCGAATATGTCTTTACGTGCCATTCAACCGTTCCCGAAATCAGCTAGGAGCCTGATTTTATGGACAAAACCGCCCGTTTTTACTGCAGTAAAAATCACCGACATCAGCTTCTGCCCCACGCACGATGGATCAGGGACACGATCTCGGAGTTGACGCCATCGAGCGACTCCATCGCCCGATCGTAGGTGGTGCGGGTGAAGGCCGATTTCTCCACCTCGTAGAGCGTCTGTTTGGTCAGTCCAGCATCCGATATGGCTGTCGACTTGAGCATCGGATGCTCAAGGATCTGGCCGGCCAGCATCGACTGCATGAAGCCGACCATCTGCGCTTGGGGAATGTCGGTGGGTTCATAACGCGTGATCAAGTAGCGGAACCAGTCGAGCTGTATCTGCGCTCCCGCCCCTTTGATGGTTTTCAAGATCCCGCCCAGCATCAGCAAGAACTGGCTCATGGACATGAGATCGAGCATCTGGGGGTGTACGGTGATCAGCACGGATGTCGCAGCCGACATGGCGGTCAAGGTGAGATAGCCGAGCTGCGGCGGACAGTCGACGACGACGACGTCGTAACGGTCGTCCACCTCGCTCAGAGCCTTGGCGATGCGCAGGAAGAACTGGCGCCCGGCATTGGATGTTTTGTCCTGCATGGCCAAGGGCGTGTCGTACTCATATTCCTGAAGCTCAAGATTGGCCGGGACAATGTCCAGGCCTGGGAAATTCGTGGGCACGATGACGTCGGCTATCGACCTGCGCTCCTCATCATAGCGGATTGCTTCATAGAGCGAGAGATTCCGATCGAGCTCCGGCTGGAAGCCATGCAGCGCCGACAACGAGGCTTGCGGATCAAGATCGATGGCAAGGACGCGGTGGCCGGTAAGTGCAAGATGCTGGGCGAGGTGGGCCGCCGTCGTGGTCTTGCCGCTACCACCTTTGAAATTGACGACTGCGATGACCTGCAGCTTGTCTCCCGGCTTGCGATGGGGGACATATTTCTTGACTTCGGTTCTGCCGTGCTGGTCGAGAAAATGACGAAGCTCCAGCATCTGCCCGGCCGTATAGCTGCGTCGGCCCGAAACCGCCTGGTCAGGCATCGGGCCCTTGCCTTCGAGATGAAGCCGTTTCAGATTGTTCTGCGAGACGCCGAGATAGTGGGCGACCTCAGCCATGGAGAACGTGCGCAGGGTTTTCGCCGCGTTGGGAGGGAACTTCTCCATGCGAAGCTGATTGAGCCGGCGCGATATCTCCGCCCCATGTTCGAGGATCTTGTCGTCAAACTCGAAGCTGGGCAGCCGCATTGCGATGTTCATACTTCTGGAAACCTGAATTGGCGCTTTTTGCCGGGAAATGACCCACCAACCGCCATTAAGCTCCGATTCGGCAGCCCCGGCAAGAAGTTTTGGGTTAACAACAGGTTAACGCCGCCGCGAACGCCATCCAGCCAAAATGCAAGCCCGAAAGCCTAGCTGATTGTTTCCGTTGCGGTTTGTGCAAGAATTTACTGCGGTAAATTCCGCCGGCAACAAAGGACGATCTCATCCGGATCGGAACGGCTGACCCGCCGTCGACGACGTTGCAAGCCGCCGCCTGGATTTCCGGAGCCAATCGCGCTCCTCCATTCTTGGCGATCTCCTCGTTGATTCACGGATGTACGTGAAGGCATCGGCCGACGCGTTTTGACGAGGCGTCAACGTCAAGGGGCGGGGAGGACCAGACACTGCGGGTGCACCGGCTGGCGCAAGCTGGCCTGCGTCCGTCGATTGGATTCACCTGCTCCGGTCGCTACCGGAGCCCGCACAGACGGCCAGGCACCGAGGAGCGCACATTCGCGGGGCGTCGGCGTTGAGGGAACCAAAAGCACCGTCGAGCGTTGCAGGCAGCCTTGTTGTGCCTCGCAACACGGCGGGGGGACCGGAAGGTTGGGGATGAAGCGCTTCCACAAGCCAGTGATAATTCAGCTCGGGCGCATTGATCGGGATCGGGTGGTGATCACCGTGGCCGATGCGGCCGGGCTGCTCCTGAGGGAATGGCCTGCGCCACAATCGTCCAAACGCCTCAGGGCGATGGAGGTTTGCCTCGAGGTGATCAACGGTCGCAAGCCGCCGAGAATGGCACGAGATGCGTTCATCGCGGCTGCCAAGGACGCCCAAGTCTTTCTCGGCGAAGCCGATCAGGCCATGGCTTGAGACTCACTGTGGAAAGCTAGATCAAGGCCACCGATAAAGTCGCGCGCTGGCCAAAACTTGGCGAGCCGCAGAAAGAGGGGAGGGGAGGGGAGGTTCACCTCTGTCCCATTCGGGCGGCGCTAACGACCGGACCTTGGAATCGTCGCGTTGGACGCCGCAAAGCTGGCTACCGGCTCAACGCAATCGTGCGGGATGCCGACCATAATGACCTAATCGGGCAGAAGCCTGCGCGGATCGCCGTTCGGATCAGCGGCGCGCCCTTGACGACGCAACGAGGCGGTTTGGATTGCCCCTGATGACACGTCGATGGAAGTCGCTCGCGGCGCAGATGGATGACAATTTCCCAGAGCGCGCACTCCGGATAGAAACTTGTCGTTGGCCGCCTCACCATCCCATAAGGTGGCGCAGGCCGACGATTGGCAGGTAGACGGTCCAGACCAGGCAGACCGCAATTGCGATGGAGACGCCCAAAGCTGGCGCCCATTCGTCCCAGTATTTCTGAAAACTCGCAAACAACGCGGTCAATGTGCCTTCCATTGTGGGATGCTCCCAGCTTGAATGGAGTGGATTCTTCAGTTCCCGCAATTTCGTGACAATCCATTCGCAAGGCAAGAGCCAAATGAAGATCAAAATTGCGCTCGCAATCGCACTTTGCGGCTGTATCGCCGGCATGGCCTATGCCAGCGGCCACAGGGCCGGAAGGATTTCGCAATTGAAAGATATCGTGGCCGCGTACAACAGACGCATGGCGATCGACGACGACAACAACCGCCTTGGGCGCATCGACCTGTGCGAGGAAATCGGCGGACAAAGTGAAGAATGCGAACGGCTCGGCCGCAATTAGCTCCGACCCAGCTTGTGCAAAGTCGCACACCGACATGGGGTGATGCCTGTGCTCGACAGTCAGCAAATTATTTGCTCAATATTGCCACGCGGGGATGTGGCCGATGCGAGAATTGCCCAACAATGTCGATGCCGATGTGGTTATTGAGATTGGCCGATATTTGGATGACCACGGACGGGGAACTGCGGTATCGATGTCCCTGGCGTCATCGGCTATCCGACGGCGGGTCAAAACCAGTATGAACCGTCTAGAACTTGAACAGTTGATCATGGAGAGCGCCGCCGCGCGACAGATGGCGATGCTGCTCGATACCGCCGAACAGTGACGATCTGCTGGTCCATGCCTAAAAGAGCCGACTGATGGCAATCGCTGCGATCCGAAAACGGCGCCACGTGGTGGACGTCACTGCGACCTTCGTGGCCGGAGGTTCGCACGGCGTTTACCAGCTCGGCTGCCATAGCCATGTGAACAAACTAGGAACATTTTCTCCTGCCGGCCGTGCGGTTTGACGCGTCCACCGTTCAGCCGCAGCCAAGTCGTTGAGTGCTCGATTTCGCATACCGGCGACAAACCCTCGCCAATCGCGGTGCCGACTTCATCCTCGGCGCACGCTGACGACCGGCCCCGAGCCTCACGCCGCCGGCGACTTGCGGTCGGGCGCAGGTCCTAAACGTCGAGCACAACATCATGCCACGCACCTCGGCCTTTTCGAGCAGCAGATCCTGGAGACCGTCGTCCGTCATCGCCGCGCCGATTTGCGCATGTAGCTCTTCGATGCTTTCCTTCATCGAGATCACGGGGCGCTGGTTTTTTCGGACAGCAGCCGACCGATGGCAGCGCGAATCAGGGTATTCTGGTCAGGCATGATCCCCTTAGATGCCTGGAGAGGTGTACACTTTTCCGGTATCTAGGCTTTTTTTGCCCAACTTGCTAGCTTTAGCTTACGGTGGAAGTGGCTTTGCGCCGCCGGCCTATCAATTGCGCTTGGCCTCGCAGTGATTGCTGACCTTTCCACGGGCCTCGATCCTAGCCGAAGCAAACCGTGATGCAGAAATGATGAGCCCAGCGATAAAGGTGCGAGGGCAGAACGATGCCTTCACGCGACCTTGTTGAACCCGTGAGCAACCGGGTGGTCCTCCTCGGCAGGAAATGGCCCGACCGAATCGATCAACAAACGCCAGCGATTTTTTTTGTTCTCCTGTCGGCTAGGTTGAAACGTCCGGCTTCTCTTGGCGTTCGGCTTCAAAGGAGGCGCATATGGCCGAGGACGATGGGAACAAGAGGCCGGCAGCCAGGCCCGAGCTCGAGATTTTGGTCCGGCGATTGGCGCAGGAAACGGCTATTTCCGAAGCTGACGCTCGCCGGTTGATCGAACTGATCGGCAGCGACTGGAACTCATTGGTGCGTGAGGCTCGCTTCCTCAAATCCGGGCAGTGACTTCAAACCCGTCGCCACGAGGGTCCCATGCGGCCAAGGCTGACGGACCGGGATCGCTGCCACCGTGGCGAGGGGCGGGCGGGCTTTTTCTTGTGCGGTTCCCTTAGATCTGATTAGCTGGCTTAGCAATGCTGAGGGAATGACAGCATGCCGATCTATCAGAAAGCTGAAGGTGCCGGTGTGTTCGACCCGTCCGAAGTCGCGTTGCTGGGACGCGTCTTCGACAGGCTGAAGGTGGCGCGGCAGTCCCCACAGCAACGTGAAGCACTGGCGAGCCGGATTCTGGCGAACTACATGGCCGGATTGAGAGACGAGGAAGAACTGGTGGAGGCGTCCAGACTGCCGCTGGGACGCTAAGTCAGACGAGTCCGGCTATGGTGCTCATCGGAGCAAGCGCCTGACAAAGTTGGGCTCGGCGCCATTGTACCGGCACCGAGATCACGATCGGGGCAGGGGACCTGTCCACGTGGGCTCGAAGCACTCCGTTCGCCAAGGCAATCTCGCAGCAGCGTGTGCGTCCTGTTCATGAAGCTCGCAGCCCCTTGACATCGAGTCCCGTTGAAGGGGAGGGCGGGCATTCTCGAAATGCGCAGGCCAAATCCGACACCGCGATCGTGGGGCGCAGCCGCACGTAGCCTTGAACTTTCCCAGCCATGACTCGATGACGGTAAGCTCACCCAGGCCGCAGCGGCTCGGCGTCACGATCTGGCCCTCGACGGCCGAAAGGAGAAAGCAAGCGACCAGCCCCCTGAAGCAGATTTGGATATCGGCAAAGCGCCATCCTTCCATACTGGCTGCCACAGGATGACGGCCTGGAAAACGCGCTTGCTGGCCCGGCACGCCGTCAGATGCGGTTGACTACAGAAGGGCAGGCGGCCTAACCCGCCATCCGAAACGGCAAAGTGTGGCGCGAAAGGATGCGTTCGAGTTCGGCTTGGTCCTCGATGCCGGCCTGAAACAGTGCCATCAACTCACATGCTGCGTCATGGCCCATGGCGGAGTCCAGGCTGCACTGTCTCTCCGAGCAATACCGGATAAGAACCAGCTGCAGCATTGCGAGATCGTTTGGGTAAATGGCGATGTCTGATTGATGATGCATCTGCATCCTGTAGTCCTCTGCAGGCCAACGCCTTCATTCAGCAGCTCGAGGGAGCCGCTGACGACCTTCCATCGCACCCTGCGCCGGCTTCGTCATTTAACAATGATATACCCGCCCTGGATCTGCCGTCGCCAGCGCTGCGCGGAATCGCGTCCACTTCAAGAGCCGAGCACACATTCGAAAGGTGAAGGAAAACAACTTGAATAGCTGACGCCTGGCCTCAAGTTCCTGAAGGCGAAGCAGATCTGCGCCAGCACAAGTCTCGATTTAAAGACAAGGCGTGTTCCGCGGGGCGCCGGCCGACGCAGCGCTTGGAAGCGTCAGCATCCGCGTCGGCCGTGACGAACCTCAGGTCCGCCGCAAAGCCACAGGACCAGCATTCATCGCAGTTGGCAACCACGTGAATGCGCAAGTTCCCGCTCGCTCAGGGGAAAGCGCTTCGCTTCACCCGAGTGGCTGGCTGAACGCCTGCGACTTTCTGACCGCTCCGCCCGCGTTCGCCTGAACTCATGGTGCCGGTGCGCCGGCTGCGTGTGGGTGGGCTTTGAACAAAGTCACGAGCGCCCTAGGCTAATGGGGGGCTCGCTTGCCCGCGCGTGGGGCCGGGACACCAAGTGCTTCACGTGCTTCGCAGCCCCAGCTCACCGGCGCTCCGGACGTAATGTTGGTCGTGAGGAGGCGCTCCGACCGGAAGATTGTCGCCCGCATCTCTCCCGCGCCACCGCTGAGCCGGAGCTCCGCGCATACGCCGGTAATGCGCTATGCGGCAGGAACTATCAAGTGCGCTGCTGGTTTGGTTCCCGTGCCGAGGTAATCGGCGTCGCCACCTCCAAAGGAGAACCCAATGACACGACTTGGCAGAACCACAGCATTCGCCGCGGCTTTAGCCATGCTGACCTCATCTGCTTTCGCTCAATCGACGAATGCTCCCGCGCCAGCAGCAGCAGCGGAGGATCATTCCCCCGGAGCGAGCGGACAGAATCAAGACGCCATGCGTGAAATGATGCGCCAGATGATGGGGGAAATGCTCCGAGAGAAAATGGTGAAGGACCAAGAGCGTGAGAATTTACGACGCGACGAGGACCGCGACTATCGAAACGACGAGATGGGTCCACATGACGAGATGGGTCCACATGAAAAGCGGCGGATGAAGGAAGGCCGCAGAGCCGGTATGATGCACGGCGCAAGGATGCGCATCATGTTTGCGATTGTTGACACCGATGGCGACGGTGCGCTTTCGCGCACGGAAGTCCAGGATTTTATCGCGCGAATTTTCAACGCCGTCGACGAGAACGGCGACGATGACGTCGACATGCAGGAACTCCAGTCCTTCCTCCAGCGGCCAGGAGATCAGGACCAAAACTAAGCCGCTGTCGGGTCTGACGGGGTACCTAAGTGCGGATTAGACCAGCCCGCGACCCGGTGAACATCGGTCGCAAGACGTACCAAGATCGCTTTCCCTCGGGCAGATCTCGGTCCAAAGTTGCTTACCGGGCTGGCGACCTAGGTTTTCGACTACGCTCCTTCCGCCGCCTCATAGGTGATAATTGCCGCAGAGGCAGTCTGTGCTACGGCTTCAAATCCCTCTCCAAGTGGATGTAGTCACCCCGATAGGTTGCTTCGGCCAGGAATATCACCGATCCATCGGGGCCGGTGAGGACGCAACGAATCTCGTCGACTGGGGCGTTAACCGGAATGAGCAGGTTCTGTGCCACTCCACGTCAGCGGTGGTTCAACGTCTGCTGAGCCTTGGTAATCTCGACAGCCGGCAGCTCACATTGACGCGCGACCCGTTCGCTGCAAAGATGTTAAACACTTGTTTACCAAGCGTCGGTAAGCGCTGGCGATCGGAGGGGGCGTGGAATCGTTTCTGGGTACGAACCGCCTCAATTGGGATGATCGGGCCGAACTGCATTCGACGGACAAGACCGGCAGCTACCAGATCGAGAATGTGCTAGCAGGCGGATCCAATCTCTATGAGCTGGAAACGCGCGAGGTTGGCAATATTGCCGGCAAGGATATCATCCATCTGCAGTGTCACATTGGGCTCGACACGATCAGCTTGAAAAATCTTGGCGCGCGCAGCGTGACCGGCCTCGACTTTTCACCGACAGCCATCGCGGCTGCGCGGGATTTCGCTGCCAAGGCAGGCACGGATGTGCGCTTCGTGGAAGCGCCACTGTTCGAGGCGGTCGAAGCGCTTGGCCGGACTTTTGACGTCGCTTACGTCACCTGGGGTTCGGTAAACTGGCTGGACGACGTCGGTCGATGGGCGCGAGTGGTTGCCGATCTCCTGCGACCCGGCGGCCGGCTCTATATGGCTGAGGGCCATCCCTTGATGTTCCAGTGTGATCGCAAGGCCGCGGCGCTGGAATTGAAGCACGACTGGCGAACCCCAATAGCTCAGCCGCTCGCCTGGAACGAAGAACTTACCTATACCGGCGACGACCGACGCTTGAAGCATCCCAGATACTACGAGTGGATCCATCCGATTAGTGACGTGGTAAACGCCCTGATCTCAGCTGGGCTCACACTCGATTTTCTGAATGAGCATGACACGGTCTCCTGGCAGCACTTTTCATTTGCCGTAAGGGCCGGCAAGGATATGTACGGCTTGCCAGAGAACTCTCCAAAGATCCCGATGGCCTATTCCATCGGCGCGACCAAGCGCAGTGTCGGCACGATCCCATATCTTGCTGCGCCTAAGCGATGTGACGGCACCGGTCCGACTTAACCGCTTGTCGTCACCTGTGTTCAGGATATCCGTGCCGCGCTCACGGTCCTTGCAGGGACGCGTGCTGTCCAGGCGTAGCCGCCTCTTCCGATCACCGGCTCGTCGGCGCGTTGCATGTCCATCCGCCTCGACAGGGCGAAGGGCCTACTTTGAGCTGGGCCGTCTGCTCATCTCGTGTATCGGCCAGCGGTGTCGTGTGGCGCGGTGTCCAATGGATCGGCGGCAGCCTTGGTTACCAGCGGCTTACCCTTTGTGCGCCGGTTTATCGTTCATTGCGGTCACGCCAACAAAGGTGGCGACGCTGGTCGACTCCCCTTCGATATCAGCGTCGTAAGGAGCGTGAGATTGTCGACCGGAGCCGATGCCAGCCTGCAATGAGATCAGCATGGGAAGTGCAAAGTTTTCAGGACTGTGAAGTTCAAAATTAATTTATGAAAGCTAATGTTCCTGCACGGGTCGATACGAAAGCCTGAGCAACATAGGGAGTTTCACGCCAGTGGCTCTTTTCGGCGCTAGGTTGGCCGGTATGAAGGATGCCGTTTTTTCTTCGGTGAATATTCCGGCCGCCGTGGCAGTTTTGGTCATTGCCTTCAGCGCAACGTATGCGGACCATCAAAACAAGATCGTCTCGGACCAAGTGGCCCGCGCGGACGTGCTGGCCAAGGTCAATCTGATCCGCGCCAAGCTGGAAGGAAACATCAACGGAAACCTTCAACTTGTGCATGGACTGGTCGCGACGATCGTGACTGAACCCTATATGGGACAACAGCGCTTTGCGTCCCTCGCCAGTAACCTGTTCGGCGAAAATTCGCAATTGAACAATATTGCCGGCGCGCCCGATCTGGTCGTCTCCTTGATGTACCCGCTGAAAGGCAACGAGAAAGCGATGGGGCTCGATTACCGCAAGGATGATTGGCAGCGCAAGGCCGCGCTCAGGGCGCGCGACGAGCGCAAGTTGATTCTTGCCGGTCCCGTCGACCTGAAGCAGGGAGGCCAAGGCTTCATCGGCCGTTTTCCTGTATTCGTGGCGAGTGCAGGCAACAGTGAAAGGTTTTGGGGCATCATATCCGCCGTCGTCGACGTGCAGCGTCTGTACAAGGCGAGCGGCCTGCTCGACGACAATTTGGGAATCGATATCGCGCTCATCGGTAAAGATGCGCTTGGCCCAGGCGGAGTTCAATTTTTCGGCTCCGAGGACATCCGCAAAGAGAATCCAGTGACGGCCGAAGTTCTGCTGCCGTCCGGTTCGTGGCAGATCGCAGCCATCCCCAAGAACGGCTGGCCCTCGACGCCCAGCAACGCCTGGGTCTTGCGCGCCATTATGGCCGCGGCCGGGGCTTTGGTCGTGATCCCATTCCTGGTAGCGGGTCGGCTGATCGGCGAGAGGCAGCGCAATTACGCCGAACTGCATCGTTTGTCGAGACGACTGGAACTTGCCTTGGAGGCGTCAGCGATCGGCGTTTGGGAACACGATCTCGCGACCAACGACCTGTCATGGGACGATCGTGTCAACGAAATATACGGCAGACCCAGCGATGGCGGTCCTCGCGGCTATTCGGATTGGGCGGGCGCGATTCACCCCCTGGATCTGGCCCGCGCCAACGCAGATTTCGACAGTGCCGTGGCCAGCCGCGGAACATACTCGTCGGAGTACCGGATTATTCGTCCGGATGGTGAAATTCGTTATGTCCGGTCCAGGGCCACCACCTACGAGGCGCCAAACGAGACGCCCAAGATGATTGGCGCGGAATGGGACGTGACGGCCGACGTCCTGTTAAACAGCGATCTGGTCCGCGCACGACAGCTGTCTGAGTCGAAAAATGCAGAACTTGAGGCGACCAAGGCGCGCATAGAGCATATTGCGCTCCACGATTCCCTGACCGGTTTGGCCAACCGTCGTTACCTCGACCAAGTGCTGAACGAGTACACAACAAACGCCAGGCGCGAACGTGCGCATGTGGGCCTGCTTCACATAGACCTCGACCGCTTCAAGCACATCAACGATACGCTTGGCCACGCGGCGGGCGACGCGATGCTGGTTCACGCGTCTACAGTGCTGCGATCCACGGTGGAAGAGGGAGGATTTGTCGCTCGAATCGGCGGCGACGAATTCGTGGTCCTGTGCACCGTGCAGGATATCAAGAAATTGGCACTGCTGGCTGAAAACATCATCAGCCAGATGAGCGAACCTGTCTATTACCACGGCCACCGCTGCCGTTTTGGGGCTAGCGTGGGGATTGCGGTCGACAACGAAAATGACATCGAAGCCAAGCACCTGTTGGTGAATGCCGACATCGCGCTTTACCAGGCAAAGACGCGTGGGCGTAATCGATACGAATTCTTCACCGAGGCGATGCAAAGCGAAGTCGTCGACACAAAGCGGATTGCCGACGAAATTCTCGGCGGCCTTGAGCGCAACGAGTTCGTAGCTTTCTACCAGCCCCAGTTTAGCGCAAAAACCCTCCAGATTGTCGGCGTCGAGGCGCTCGCGCGTTGGAGACACCCAAAGCAAGGCATCCTAGCGCCTGATGTCTTCCTGAGAGTTGCTGATGAGTTGAATGTCGTCTCCATGATCGATCGAGCGATACTCAATCAGTCACTTTCCGATTTTGCGGAGTGGTCGACCGCGAACCTCGATGTGCCGCGCGTTTCGGTCAATGTTTCCGGGCGACGTCTTCAGGATGAAGATCTTATAAAGAGCTTAAGAGAGCTAAACATCAAGCCGAGAACGGTTTCGTTCGAACTTGTCGAGTCTATTTTCCTCGATGGCAGCGATGATTTGATCACCTGGAATGTTAATCAACTAAAAGAACTCGGAATCGATATAGAGATAGATGATTTCGGGACCGGTTATGCTTCGATAGTCAGCCTGCTCAAGCTACACCCTCGCCGATTGAAGATAGATCGGCAGCTGATCATCCCAATTGTCAAATCGCCGCAACGAAGGCAGATCGTTTCGTCGATCATTGAAATCGGCAAGTCCTTGGGTATCGAGATTATTGCAGAAGGTGTCGAGACGATGGAGCACGCACGGATACTCGAAGGTCTGGGATGCGACATACTGCAAGGCTATGCTTTCGGCCATGCGTTGGATTCGGAGGGACTAAAGCGCTTTGTTCAATCTCGGCGCCTGCGCGCCGTCAGCTAAGTGTCAGAGCCGTTGTTCGACTGGGCGATTGGCGGGAGGGGTAGGGAGGAGGACTGTCTCGTTAAGGCGCAGGAGGAGGGGCCTTCGGGTCTGGGCAACCAAGGTTTGACAATTGTGCACATGGAGAGGGCTCATCGCCGTCCCCGCCATAACGCTCCACAAGTTTTGCGAATCCGTAGGCGAAGGCGAAAAGGACCACCAGGATAATCGCTATTCGAACGGCCATATGGGACTATAGCAGGGATCCCATATAGTCGATGCAGTTCAGCTAGCATCACTGCCCTACCGACGGACGCACGACAGATACCCTGGGTTCAACTATCAGCGCTTGTCCATCCCCGGAATAGGACTAGGAGACCGTTTTTCCAAATCGCGAGCCTTACGAATGGACGTGATGAGCTCGCCGACACGGTCTGCCGACCCGACCGATGCCTTCGTGCGGCCCCCGAGCGAGCGAGCCCCCAACCGCTTATCATAAATGCGCGTCAGCAGTTCGCAGGCCACTTTGGCGCGCTGCCGAGTACGGCCAACAAGGGAACAGCCTCCCAATCTCGCAGGCGCGTTGTTGAGATCATCCCACACCATCCATGTACCCGATGGCTCGAGACGACAGTGGAACCTGGCCTTGACCTGACCTTTCATGGTCCCACAACGGGAGATAGGTGCCCTTGGTTCGAGCTTGGGTGGGCAAGTGGTTAACGCCGCCCGGGCTTTATCGGTCCTGCGCTGTCCTACCAAGGACCATTTGACGTGTGCCAGGTGAGCTCGCACGGTGGGGTTTCGCTTCTGGAGGTTCTTTTGACGCAGCACCGGCGATTGTGTCGTCCGCTCTCATACCGGCATACGAGGTCGCGAACATGTCTATCCCATCGAGACGTTCCGTTCAGCTCCCGGGAGCTGACCCTCATTTGCGGTCGCGGCCTCAAGGGGCGGTGCAAGCATTGTCCGACAGCATTTGTCCGGCCAATACGGCAAGGTAGCCTTGCAGGGCTCCCTCTTGGTCCGCGCTTGGGCCTCCCAAGTGGGTTTCAGGGGACGCCCGCGCACTGGCCATTCGAGCGAACCGGACGGGTTGGTCGCCTTCGTGTTGGTGCTTTCTAGGCCTCCGGTGCTTCCAACGCATACCCGCCCAGCCTCACGGTGCGTATAACATTATGGTGTGGAGACTGTTTGATCGATCTTCTTAGCCGGCTGATATGAACGTCGACCGTGCGCGGGCCGACATAGACATTGCCGGGCCAAGCGGCCTCGATCAGCTCTTCGCGGCTCAGCACTTTCCCCGGGTTTTCGAGCATATAACGCAGCATGTTGAACTCAATCGGCCCGAGTTGGATTTCCCTGCCGTTGCAACGCACGTGATGCGTATCGATCTGCATTTCGATGTCGCCATGGTTCAGCGACAGACTGCTTTCCGGCCGCGATCCGTTGTGTCGCTCGAATCCAAGCCTGGAATTCAGGAAATCCAGCAGTTTGGCTGGCGCCAGAGGCCTGACGAAACCTTCGTCTATACCGGCCTTCAGCAATGCGATGTGTTGGGTCTCTGCACCGGGCGCGATCAGCGCGACCACGGGCAGGGTGCTGGTGCGGGCATCCTGTCTGAGCCGGCCGCAGCTGCTGGCCATCTGGTTGTCAGGCCCGCAGTCCAGCACCACTGCACCAATCGGCATTGCGGCAGCCGAGTCCAGGACTTCACCGATGTCGCTGGCTAGCGCACTGGTGAAGCCATCCACGACAAGAATGTGACTGAGGACCAGATAGAATTCGGCGTCATCGGAGCATATGACGATCAATGGCTTCATGGCCTCGCTCACGTTTCGGCAGGTGGTACAGCCGGTCGTCTCGCGCGCACTGCTTCATTCGACCAATTGCCTGGGTGCGCGAGCATTCGGCAGCCTCCTTGATCTGGCAGCACCTGCTGGCCCACTCAGATCGACTCAGTTGATGACGGGCAACTGCTCTGGAGAAAGATCGCTCAAGAACTCGATGCCCTCGTCGCGAACAAAGATGACCTCCTCGAACTGAAAGACGGCGCCGTCGATCTCCAGCTTGGGTTCCAGGTGCAGGATCATGCCTGGTCTTATGATTTCTGGATTGTCCTTGGAGAGGGATGGAGGCTCGGTCACGTCCAGGCCTCCTCCGTGTCCGATGCGGGAAACAAGCCCATAGGCCGGCGGCAGGCCGGCGTCGCGCCACAGTTGTTCGAAGGCACGGAAAACGTCGCCGCATGTCATTCCGGGCCGAACGCTGTTGGCAAGGGCGCATGTCAGTGCGCGAGTGCTTCGATAGGCGTCGATCTCCCACTCTTCAGGCGGACCACCGCGGGCGATGCGATTTCTGTCCGCCGGATAGCCGCCATAGGTGGAACGAAAATCCGTCCAGACATATTGGCCGGCCTTCAACGCCTGGAGGCCGGGTGGGCGGCCGTAATTGAACTCACCCCTGCAGAACGTCATGGCGATTGGATCGGCCCGCTCGGCGCCATTCATGATGATGCGCGCCTGGATCTCCCGACAAAGCTCGATCTCGGTAATGCCAAGACGCGCCTGCGAAACGGCGCCGTCGAACGCTGCATTGACGATCTCGAATGAGACGCGCTTGAGACCTGCTTCGAATGCCGATTTGATCATGCGTGTTCGCCACAGCAAATCGGTTGCGCTCTCCAAACTATCCCCTTGCGCCCGCAAACCATCGACGACCTCCAGCGAGCCGCGACCAGCCATATCCTGTCCGTAGTCGATTGCGGCTCGTCGCATGCAGGCCGGATCACGAGCGCGAACTTCGTCGACGATGGTGCGTGCGCCTTCCGCAAGATATCCTGAGTAGTAGAGAATCGAAAAAGGTCGTTGTCGGGCTTCGAGGTTTCTGGATTCGATCTTGTTGGCGATGACGAGAATCTCGTCCTGGTCGATCACCAGGAACAAGGGGCGCGAGTGATAGCCCCAGGACAATGTTCTGTAGTCGGTGAAATACTCGACATTTTTCTGATCGGTGAGCACCAGGACGTCAATATCATCGTGTGCCATCTCACGTCGCACCGCAGCCAGCCGCCTGGCCAGCTCGGTCACAGGCACATCGGGTGATGGTGAGACTGGAAGCATGATTGTCCGCTCCTGGATTTCCAACACTGTTTTGGCGCCAGTCGCCCCGGCCCGGTGCTATTTTCTCCGCCTGGGGGCCTTTTGAGCGGCATCGAGTTCCACAACGCAGGCCAGCCCGTCGAAAGGAGATTCGGTTACTCCGAACACTGAGAAGGATTCCTCGCTCGTGCTCAGTCGATACAGGCGACGCAGCGTTGGGTATCCGTTCGGAATGGAGAAGGTCTGCTGCGCGTCCTCCGAGGCGAGTGCGGCATCGATCAGCAGTTTGGTCTTGGTGAATTGGGTTCCGTGATCGCGCAATACGTCGCTGATGAATTTCTCTCTAAACTCCTCGAGCACCTGATCGCTCACCGAGTGAGGCAGATAGGATGTGTCGTACATGATGGGCGTATCGTCGGCAAAGATCACCTTGCGCACGCACAACATCAGCCCGGTTGGCGGTTCGAGCACGTCGAAGGCTGGATCGTGTATTTTTTCCCGCGTGAACGAGATGAGGTGAATGGAGGGCTTCAGGCCAAGCCGTAAGGCGTCGTCATAGGAGGTAAGAGAAAAATCGAGATCGCGAATGAACCTTCGTTGCTCTCTGACAAAGGTTCCCAGCCCACGCACCGATCTCAGGATCCCGGCGGACTGCAGATCGCGCAGCGCCCGCTTGACCGTAATTTTGCTGACGCCAAAATCCTCTGCCAGGCTGGCGGCGGAGGGCAAGGATTGACCAATGCCGTACTCCGCACTGCGCACACGACGCGTGATCTCCTGCCGCACGGTCTCATGTAAAGCAGTCCCGATCTGTCCAGCCATTCCTCACTCCGTAAAGTATACCAGGAATACCTACCGCACCGGCTAAAGAATGTCCATCCCTCCTCCGTCCGTTCATGATCGTTTAACGGGGCTCAAACATTTCCTTCATAAAATCTTGACATACCTGGTATACCCGGTCTATCTCCTCGTCATCAACGAGGAATATCGCATGGCCAGCAAGGTTGGACTGCTCAGGACAATGGCCGCCGCGGCGACCGCTTTTGCCATCCTGCTTATCAGCGCAGCCTCGTTGCGAGCTGAAACGACCGGGCAGCGGGTGTTGCGACAAGGCAAGATCGTCATTGGCATATCCAATGGCGCGCCCTGGGGTTTTCGCGGCGTGGACGGTGAGCCGGAGGGCTTTCATCCGGACCTGATTAAGGCGGCTTTCAAGGACCTCGGTGTCAACCAGGTGGAACTGGTGGTCACCGAGTTCGGTGCCTTGATACCTGGGCTGATGGCGCAGCGCTTCGATGCCATTGCAGCCGGCCTTTACATTACCCCAGAGCGGTGTGAACTCGTCGCCTTCAGCGACCCCGACCTGAAGCTTGCCGACGCTGCCCTGGTCGCCAAGGGCAACCCGAAGAATGTTCACAGTTACGCGCAGATCGCGGCGAACCCCGAGATAAAATTTGGCGTGGGGCGGGGCAGCGCGACGGCCAAGAACGCCGCCGCCGCCGGCGTTGCCGATATCAACATGCTGCTGTTCCCGGACATCCAGTCGAATGTGTCGGCCTTGCTCACCGGCAGGATCGATGTCGCCGCGTTTTCGGCGCCGACGGTTGCGCGCATCCTGTCCGACAACAATGTCCAGGGTATCGAACGCGCATTGCCTTTCGAGGGCCTGCAAGACCGGGGGAAGGAACGCTACGGTTATTCAGCCATTGCCTTTCGCAAGGAGGATGGCGATCTTCGCGACATGTACAATTCCCGTCTGAAGCTACTGAAAAGCGACGGCAGGTTGGCAAGCATCATGGCTAAGAACGGCTTCAGTGATCAGGAAGCCGCGCCGGATCTGACCAGCGAGCAGATCTGCGCCGGGCAGGACTGAGCGGCGTCGGAATGGAGTAGCCGCGATGGACAGGCTGGCGGCTGGATCAGCGGCGACAGCCAGGCCGCAGGGCGCGGCAATCAGGCTCTCAGGATGCGGGTCGGCCAAGAGCGAGGATGTTCAGGCGTGAGCATTGTTGAGATATTCGTGGGAATTTTCGCAGGGTTCCGCACTACGGCAACGGTCACTGCATTGGGTTTACTGTTTGCCGTGCCATTCGCCTTGATCTTCGGCGTGGCGCAGTACTTGACAAGAGGCCTGGCGCGGGTCGCGGTCAGCGCGGTCATCGAGTTCTGGCGCAGTTCGGCCGTGATCATACTGCTCTTCGTCTTCTACTACGTGCTGCCGATCATCGGCATTCAGCTGTCAGCGACTGTCGTCAGCGCGATGGTGCTGGGGCTGAATGCGGGAGGATATGGGAGCCAGGCCGTCAGAGCGGGCCTCCAGTCGCTCGATCGAGGACAGATCGAAGCTGCTGCTGCGCTGGGCCTGCCGCGACGACATGTGCTGGCGCTGATCGAGTTGCCTCAGGCCCTGACCAGGATGGCGCCGACCTTCATAAACCAGTTCATCCAGCTGATTAAGGGAACGGCCCTGGTTTCGCTTGTCACCCTGACGGACATGACCTTTCGGGCAAAGGAGATCGCCGAGCTCGAATACAATCCCGTCGGCGTCTACACATCGCTTCTGCTCGCCTATTTCGTGGTCTGCTATCCTGTTGCATTGTTTGGCCGCTGGATCGAGCATCGGACAGGCGTCGGCGCGAGGTTGGCAAATGAACTTTAACCTCGAATTCGCCGTCTCGACCGTTCCCACGATCCTGAGCGTGATGGGAACCACGATCGGCATTGCGTTGGCCGGTTGCGCCGGCGCCTCGGTCCTGGGCTTCTGCTTTGAGATCACACGGCGAGCGGCATCCGCGCCCGGCTATCTGATGCGCTTCGTGATTGACTTCATTCGCTCCACGCCGGTGCTGGCGTGGCTCTATTTTCTCTACTTCGTCCTGCCGCACTACGGTGTCACGCTGCCCGCGCTGCTTGTCGGCATATTGGGCTTGAGCGTCTATTTCAGCGGCTATCTCGCCGAGGTCTTCAAGGCTGGCATCGACGCCATCCCCCAAGGCCAAGCTGAAGCCGCCAAAGCCTTGGGATTGCGGCGGACCGACGTCGTGTTGTTCATCCTGGCTCCCCAGATGCTGCGCAACGTCGCTGCCCCGGTCGGGAACTATTTCGTCTCGATCCTGAAGGCAACGCCCTACCTGGCCGTGATCGCCGTCCCGGAAATGCTGGGCAAGGCGTTCGATATCGCCTCCGACACCTACCGTTACGCCGAACCCCTGACCGTCGTCGGCCTCGTCTTTCTTCTCCTGGCGCTGACGATCGCGCGTGTGGTGACGTTGGTTGAACGCAAGCTGCTGGAGCCAGCAAAACGATGAATGAGGCGCCACGCACCATGCGCCAAGCTGGTTGTGCAGCCATAGAGGCTGGGCAAGCCGGCACCGCGCCTGCCGGGCAAGCGCCAGCCCTGGAAACGGTTGGGCTCAACAAATGGTTCGGCGGCTTCCACGCTTTGAAAGACATCGATCTTGCGGTGGCGCAGGGCGCCCGGATCGTGATCTGCGGCCCGTCCGGATCGGGAAAGTCGACGTTCGTCAGATGCCTGAACGGGTTGGAAACGTTCCAGCAAGGCGTCGTTCGTGTCGATGGCGACGAACTGATCCGGGAGCCCAAGCGGTTGCAGCGATTGCGGCGCGGAATCGGGATGGTGTTTCAACAGTTCAATCTGTTTCCGCATCTGACTGTCATGGCCAACTGCACCTTGGCTTTGAGGCGCGTGCTTGGCAAATCGAAGACCGAGGCGGCAGGGATGGCGCTTCGTTATCTCGAACGGGTCGGGGTAGCCGACCAGGCGCACAAATATCCTGCCCAGCTGTCAGGCGGCCAGCAGCAGCGCGTCGCGATAGCCCGTGCCCTGAGCATGCATCCCAAGATCATGCTGTTTGACGAGCCGACATCGTCGCTCGATCCCGAGATGGTCAAGGAAGTGCTCGATGTCATGGTCGAACTCGCCAGCGATGGCATCACGATGCTTTGCGTGACGCACGAAATGGGTTTTGCACGTGAGGTCGCCGATCACGTGGTGTTCATGGACCAGGGGCGCGTCATCGAGACCGCATCGCCGGCCACCTTCTTCTCCGCGCCAAGGCAGGAGCGGACGCGGCGCTTCCTGGACACAATGCTTCGCTGAAATGGAGTGGGTGGAACATGACCGGTCAGACGCGCATCTGGACCCCGATCGACTATGATGCCGACGGCAAGCAGTCGGACTGTCTGCGGCTACCGCATTCGACCGACCTGTCCGCCTATGGCTGGGTGCCCATCCCGCTGGTCTGCATCAAGAACGGCAGCGGCCCGACGGCGCTACTCATAGCCGGCAATCATGGAGACGAGTACGAGGGCCAGATCGCGCTTTGCAAACTGGCACGGGAGATCCGGCACGACCAGGTTTCTGGGCGGCTTATCATCCTACCGGGCCTCAACTCTCCGGCCGTGGCTGCTGGCCGCCGCGTTTCGCCGCTCGATGAGGGCAATCTCAATCGGTCGTTTCCAGGAGATGCCGCCGGCTCGCCGACGCAGATGATCGCCCACTACGTCTGCCAGGTGCTGATCCCGATGGCCGACATTGTGGTTGATCTTCACTCCGGGGGACGTTCCCTCGACTATGCGGTGAGCGCGCTGGTGCGGCCAGGTCGGACCGTCGAGGAGCATGAAAAGCTGCTGCGCCTGCTGCGCCTGTTCGGCGCCCCGATCAGCTTTGTCAGTGATGGGACTGGCGGTGGCGGACTGACCACCCTGGCAGCGGCTGCGCAGCAACAGGGCGCGCTTGTGCTAACGACGGAGCTTGGCGGTGGTGCGACCTTGCGCAAAGAAGGATTGGCGCTCGCCGAAGCTGGATTGAAGCGCATCCTGAAGGACCAGGGCATTCTGCGCGATCTCGCGACACAACCGGCTTCGCCGACGCGGTTCATGACGGTCAAGGGCCATGACGCGTTCGTCTATGCCCACAGCCGGGGCATTTTCGAACCGGCCGCCGACATTGGTGATGAGGTGGTTGGCGGCCAGATCGCCGGGCACATCCACTTTCCGGATCTGCCGACGCGCGAGCCGGAAACCCTGTTCTTCGCAACGTCAGGGCTGGTCGCGTGTCGCAGGGCACCGTCGCTCACCGAGCCTGGCGATTGCCTGTTCAAGGTGATGGAAGATATCGATGTCGGGCCAGATCGGGCATCGCATGCCTAGTTCATGCCGCAGGCTCAATCCGCGCGTGAGCGGCCTGCGCTGTATTCGTTGCCGGTGCGTTTTTCCCGTTGCGGACTACTTTGAAGGGTGCCCGAGCTGCTTCAGCCGCAATATGCCGGCGAGCCTGGCGACCGAGTATGAGGCGTTTCCCACTTCGCTTGAGCACGTCGCCGACTGGCAGATCTACCCGGACTGCCCAACACTGGGGGAGGGCAACACACCTTTAGTTCGGCTGGATGGGCTTGCCAAAGAGCTCGGCGTGCGCGCGCTCCATCTCAAGAACGAGGGCGCCAACCCGACGGGGTCCCACAAGGACCGAATGAGCAGATTTGTCGTGCAGCGTGCCTTGGAGATCGGCGCCTCGACGGTTGCCGCGGCCTCCAGCGGCAATGCCGGCGTCTCTCTGGCCGCCTACGCGGCTCACGCCGGGCTGAATTGCGTGATCGTCACCACGCCCGACATGAACCCGAACTGGCGACGAGCGATCGAGATGCATGGAGCGACCTTGCTGGCTGCGCCCACGCCGCAACGCCGCTGGCAGGTGCTCGCCGAGAAGATCCGCGCCGGCGAATGGTACCCGGCCACCAACTTCATCCTTCCGGCAGTGGGAAGCAATCCGTTCGGTGTGGATGGCTACAGGGCGCTTGCGTTCGAGGTCTTTCTCCAGCTTGGGCCCGAGGCATGCACCGATATCGTCGTTCCGACATCAAGAGCGGATCTGCTTTGGGGCATCGCGCGCGGCTATCGCGATCTGGAGACGGCAGGGTTCATCGACAAACGGCCCCGCATCCATGCGGTCGAGCCCTTCGGACGCATTTCACGGGTGCTTGCAGGGGCTGATTATCGCGGCCATTTCGAAGGCCATTCGGCCTTGACTTCAATTGGCGGTTCGACGGTGACCTATCAGGCCCTCGAGGCGATTGCCGCCTGCAGAGGGTCGGCGGTCGTGGTTGAAGACGAAATGACCTGCGCCGATCAAAAGCGGCTGGCGCGCTGCGGCCTTTATCTGGAACTGTCGAGCGCGTCGGCTTTGACCGGCCTGCGCAAGCTCGTCTGCGAAGGCGCGGCTGCCTCGGATGCTGTGGTCGTGTTGGTCGGCACCTCGAGTGGCTTTTCCGAATACCAGGCCTACTCACATCCGATTACCCCGATAGAGTAACGGTCCGGGCTTTGGTCCATCGGTCTTGCGAGGCGTCGACAGCTTTGCAAATGGCAGGCGCTGGCATCGCCCACGGGTACAACCCGGTCGGCCATGACGCGGGACCACCACCCCCAACGCAGTCCATATGCGACTGGCAGTTTTGGATCTTCGATTGCCAAACTTAGCATTGGGAGTCGGGTTGCCGACGCATGTCGTTGATGATCCACTTGCCTATCTGAAGCTCGGTGTTGCAAGCCCAAGATTTCCGCAATAGGAAGGGGATCGAGGGGCAATACAGGCAATACAGGAGTCACAATTGGACAAGATCGACAGCGGCGAACTCATCAGTTTGACTGCCGACGTGGTGGCCGCTTACGTTCAAAACAATCCGCTGCCGACAACGGGCTTGCCCGATCTGATCACCAGCGTTCATGCGGCGTTGTCGAAGCTCAAGCAGCCGGCGGTCGCACCTGAACCCGAACCCGTCCCCGCCGTAAATCCAAGGAAGTCTGTGTTCCCTGACTACATCATTAGTTTGGAAAACGGTCGAAAGTTCAAGTCGATGAAGCGTCACTTGGGCTTGCTTGGCCTGACGCCGGACGCATACAGGGCGAAATGGGGCTTGGCCAGAGATTATCCGATGGTGGCGCCAAGCTATGCCGCGCAACGGTCAGCCTTGGCGAAAGCGAGCGGGCTCGGCCGCAAGGCGGCTCCTCCAGCAAAAGCGGTGAGAGCGAAGCGCAAGGCAAACGCATAGCCCGGCGGGCTGCTCAACGTTCAGCGGCAATGCCGCAGTATCCGTCAGCGGCGACACCTGCGACGCGGGTGGTCATCCACCCGACAGTCGCAGATTGCTCCAACAGTATGCCAAGCGGTTCGATGCAGATGCACCCGGTTCAAGACGCGTGAGCGTGGGCAACCGGTTCAGCTCTAACGCATGTAAGCAGGGGAGCAACCTCTCGCTCCTTAAGCAACGTTATGGACTGGAGGACTTGCCCGAGCCGAGCCTGCGAAAGCGTGTCGCGGCCGAGGTCGTACAGCTTCTGCTCGACGGCTGATCGGTCCATGGGATTGCCGGCATCGCCCAAGGGCCGCGGCACATCTGCGACACGTTCGCGCCCGTCAATAACCATCGTAACCCGCGCCGGGGTACACTGCGGGAAGATAGCGGACAGTTCGTCGGGATAGCGGAGTTCGACTTTCGCCGCGAGTGCCACCACGTCGGGGTCGCAAAGCGAGCAGGGCCGCAAAGGGCGGAAAGCCTCGGCGCCTCGCAATGCGGCAAGTGCCGCGGCAAAGGGCACGGAAAACTGTCCGCCTTCCAGCGAATTCGGCGCGATTTCGTTGGGCAGCTTTCGCGCTTCGGGAAAAATTTCAACGACAAGGCGCTCGATCGGCTCGCCATGGCTACGACCTGCAACCAGCGTGAGCACGGCATCGATAACCGGATGCGTGTAGCGGCAGGCGGCATAGGGTTTGAGATAGGTCTCGGCGATCAACCAGCGACTGCCAAGATCGGCGGTGATGGCGCCGACATTATAGGCATGGGGACGGTCCAGCATGTCGACCGATCCGCTCATACCGACCCCGGCCCGTTCGACGGCGAACAGGGCTGTGACGGTCGACCAGGGGCTGCTGCCCTTGACTGAACTCGCTTGGCAATCTCCCTGCGGCAGGTTTTGCGGCGCTTCGGCACCTGCAATGGCCATTGCGTGTGCAATCTGGTCGGCTTGCATCCTGCGAAGCCAGCCGATTGCGGCCGCGACGCCAAAGCCGGTCCATTGACCACTGGCAAAGCTCATGGTGTCGGTGAAGCACCGGGCGGCGGCGATGCGCAAGGCAACATCATAGCCAAGGGCCGTAGCAGTGAGCACATCATGGCCATCGCTGCGGAGGCGCGCTGCCTCCATCAGCACGGCAGGAACAATGGCCGCGCCGGGATGACCCGCTGCAAGGCAATGGCCGTCATCGATGTCGAGGGAACTTGCCGCCGCGCAATTGGCAAATAGGGCGGCCAGCGGATGCAACCCGGCCTCGGCGAACCAGGCATGGGCTGAACCCGGCCCGAAGCAGGTCCGCGCGGCGGCGCGAGAGAGCCGCGCATTTTCGGTCGGCACGCCGCCGACAAGTGCTGCGATCGTGTCGAGAATGGCACGCTCGGTCTTCTCAACCACCGAATCCGGGAGATCCTGGTAGCCGGCGTTGCAGGCAAATTCGGCCAATTGGTGTGTCACAAACTGCATCGCGTCCCTCCCGATTTGATATACCTAGTATACCTTAGCGATTGGAAAGAAAAGACCGCGCTTTGCAAAATTGCCTCAACCGAGGTCGCGCCGGATGGGCGCGGTGAGGATGTTTTGATCGCCGATCGGGCCATGGAAGATCTCTCCGGTGTCGCTGAAACCCGCTTTGAGATACACCGATTTCGCCGCCGCGTTGCGGCCGTTGACCGCAAGCATCAGCTGTCTGACGTAGGGGCGCTGCCGCCGCAGCCAGGAGATCGCCAGATCTACGCCGGCCCGGCCATAGCCCTTGCCCTGCAAAGCGCGGCAGATGCGGAAACTGTGCAAGGTGACTGCATCTGCCGGCGCCCACGGTGGCAATGCCTGCTTCTCGCGCAGGATGAAGAAGCCGACCGTCTTGCTGGAGGCGACAATTGCAAAGGGGTGTTCGAGCTCTGGATGGTGGCTGTTTTGCAGCTGGTCGAAAACGACGTCTACCGATCCAGCGAACTGTTCCTGTTCGGGGTCGAGCACCAGCTTCTTGATGGCGGCCCGATCGCAGACCCCTACGCGGCGCAGGCTGACGCCGCTCAGGCGGGACCTGATCGGCGGCGAGTTCGCAAATGCTGCCTCGGCGGATTTCGATTGTGTCGGCATAGGCTTCTTTTTCTCAGATCGCCGGGCCAGCGGAGGGGTGGGCTGCATCCACAGCATGACTGAGCGCGTGCTCAGCTCGAGATTGGCGCCATTGCATCCAAACAATCCCGCAGCTGGCGCAGGCAAACAGGCCGGCAAGACCGAGGAAGATGTGGCGAGCAGGAATACCCGGCATAAGACTGGGCAGAAGATAAATTAGGACTGCCACAAGTCCGATCGCGGCGTCGATATTGCTGCGGACGCGGCCAACCATCCCGCTTGGCGTGGCCTTGAGTATCGTCACGTCGCTGCCGGCACGAACCATCATGAAGGACAGGCCGATGAGACCCTGCCAAAGCACAGCCGCGGCCAGGGTTCGGGAGGTCGAGAAGACAGCGGTGGCGCAGGCGAGCAGTAGGGTTCCCGTACCAATGAGGAGCCTTTCCCTCGCCATGCCGGAAAGCCAGGCGAGGCTTAGGCTTCCGATCAAACCACCGCCTGAATACATAGCGGCAAGCCACCCATAATGGCTGGAGGGAAGCTTCAGCTCATAGCGTGCGAAGCCGGCCAGAAGCGCGTTAGATGCATGCGCCGATGCGTAGACCAGCAACAGGGCAACGCCCGCCAATCTCAGACGAGGACTTGCCACGGTCTCGCGAAGACCTGCGATCAAGTCCGGCGCGTGCAGACCGGGATGCATCGTGCCGGTGGCATCCTTGTCATCGAGAAGGCTGGCGAACACGGCAGCCAGAATGGACGAGGCCGCGCAAACGGTTAGGCCGCCGGTTACGCCGACAAGCCCGAGGCAGAGCCCAGCAATTGCCGCGCCGACAATGTTGCCGATCTGGCTGGAAAAAATGCCGGCGGACACGACGCGCATCAGCGCCCGTGCGCCGGCCAGCTGTATCAGCCCCTGGCTGCTGGGATAGGAGCAGTGAACCGACAGAGATGAAGCAGGCGGTGGCGTAAAGCAGCGAGATCGGCGTGTGTTGAGGAGAATAGGTCCAGGTGACCAAGGCTAGCAGGCCCACACCGGCGCCATGGACAGTCTCGCCAATCACGAACACCCTACGCCGGCACGAGCGGTCGATCAGCGGCCCGAGCAACGGTCCCATCGTGAAAGCCAGCAATTGCCAGCAGATCAGGACCCTCCCGACCGAAGCGATTTCGCCGGTGATCTGCAGCGCGAGCCAGGAGACCAGGACAATGTACATGCTGCGTGCGCACTGCATGGCGAGAAGCATGGCGTAGATCGGCAGGGTGGACTGGGTCCGGCACAGCACCCTGGGATAAAGAGATTTTGGTGCCTGACTAAGAAATTTCATGGCGCAGCTCCTTAATCGCCTGGACGGTCCCGTCGCCCATGTTCGCTGCCGGTTGCGTGCACACGCCCGTCACGCGCCTGAACTAGCCACTTGCCCGATCGATCTGCGGGCTTGCGAGACCGTTTACAAAGTGTGCGCTAGTCGTGCCGGTCGCGGGCTTGGGCAAGTACCTCGTCCAGCGTCCTGCGTCTCCACGCAAAGCGCGACCATGCCGACATCAGCTCGGTTGGTGCACCCACCGTGACGGGACTGGCTGGGGATGGGCCCGGCCAACCGGCAATGGTCTCCAGCCATTGCTGGTCGTAGACGGTTTCGACATACCGGTGTCCCTCGTCGGGGAACATCACCACCACCGTCTTGTCGGGGTTGTTGCGCGACCACCACTCGGCGACCCTGTAGGCCGCGCCGCTGGTCGGCCCCATGAAAAGCCCATGCTCACGATGCAGCTGATGGGTCGCGTGAAAGACCTCTGCCGGGGTGAGCCAGTGCACCTCGTCAAACTGGCTGTGATCGACATTGCCAGGAAGGATGTTGCCGCCAAGGCCACTGAGATTGAGCTTGCCACTGGGCTGGCCGAACAGCACGCTGCCCGGCGTGTCGACGCCGATGGCGTGCAGGTCGGGAAACAGCGTCCTCAGGTAGCGGGATGTCCCACTCATGGAACCACCCGATCCGACCGGACCAACCAGACAGTCCAGCTTTCCGACCCGGTCTATCAACTGTTCGGCAACCTTGCCGTAGGAGAGCGAGTTGTCGCGATTGTAGTACTGCGAAGGCCAATAGCTGCCCCTAATGTCGCGCAGATACACATGCAGGCGATCAAGCCGCGACTGCTGCAGCCCGCCGCAGGGCGCCGGACTATCCACAATCGTCACCTCGGCTCCCAGTTCGATGAGGCGTTGATGGAGATGGCGATCGAGCGCCCAGTCGCTGACCAGGATCAGCCGGTAGCCCTGCTGAACCGCCAGCATGGCCAGGGCCAGGCCAAAGGTTCCCGACGAAGATTCGCAGATTGTCGCTCCCGGTCTCAAACGCCCCTGATCCACGGCCCGTTCGAGCATGAACCGGGCTGGCAGGAGCTTCATGAGAAAGAAACTCGCGCCAAAGAGATTTGCGCTAAGCGGAACGAGGCGCGGCCCCTCGAAATCCTCCAGTTTGCGCATCAGCGTATGGATCGACATCAAGCTGCTCCTTCCCGCCCGGGCATCAGTGGCGGAAGATTGCCGGCTCGAAACCGGAGGATCGTAACGCATCTGTCGCGCCGTCGATGTTCATGGGCGCGTTCGGATCGAGTGCATCGAACATCAACCCGACGACGGTGCCGCTATGGGCGACCTGGACGCCTATGGCATTGAACCGGCCGCCTATGGTTTCGATCTCGTCCAACCCTGGCTTTGGCAAGAAGCGCTCGTTGATCCGCGCGCTTGCGGTCGCAACCCTGCCAAGCATGCGCGCGTCAGCGTGCCTGATGGCCGACCGCAGCAGGCTGCGCAGTGGTCGAAAGGTCTCGATCTCCAGGGCATCATAGCGCGCCGGCTCGTAGGCGAGCGTATCGACCGTCACCTCCGGCGTCGTATCGATGCTGATCAGATCGATGGGCGGCAGCGGCCGGCGGAACGCTTCCATGACGATTCCTTCACGATGCGCAAAAAGCACGGCCAGCCGTTTGAACAGGGTGGAGTCGCAAGCCGTTTCCGCGCTGACTGCGATGCGCATGACTTCGTCCGACGCCGCCTCGATCTCCATGTAATCCAGCACCGCCTGGATGCTCGCCAAGACGTCAGCCGTTGACGATCCCATGCCGCGGCCGACGGGGATGTTGCTGTTTATTACGAGATCGCCGCCAGTTCCGGGGCGAGCGAACCGTGAGATCGTCAATTCGGCGGCGCGCCTTGCCTTCTCGCATGAGCCCGGCAGGACATCGACGTGATCGCTGTCGCTTGCGTTGAAGCGGGCCCTCGATTTCAGCTGACGGCAGGGCAGGGAGACCAGCGCGCGCCGCAGGCGGGCGCCATCATCTTCGAACAGGCCTTGGACCAGCTCGCCATGGTGGCCGATGGCCACGCCACATCCCGCCCTCGCTGGCATGAACATTCCCTCGCGAAACAACGTATTAGTTGATACTGATGTAAGTCAAAGCGTATGCTGTCAGGAGGGGGTGCATGGCGCAACGGTAAACATAACAATCTTTTGTGCTATATACATCGCGCCCGCTTTAATCTATTATTGGCTGACGTTATACATTGGTGCAAAGGCGCCAATCCCAAAAGATCTGCATGAGGGAGCGGTCGTCACCGGCGACACTTGGAACGGAACTGAAGGGATGATCAGGATGGCGTGCGCGCCAGCGCGTATCCGGCGAGTCTGACGGTACGGATGGCGGCGGCGCGCGAGCACTGGCTGAGCAGCTTTCGCAGCTGACTGATGTGGACATCGACCGTGCGCGTGCTAACGCCGCGGCTGCTGGCCCAGGCAACGCCAATCAGCTCGTCGCGGCTGAGCACCTTCTCCGGGTTCTCCAGCATGTGGCGCAGCAACTTGAACTCGATCGGTCCGAGCGCGATCGCCTTGCCGGCGCAGCGAACGCGATGCGTGTCGAGCCGCATTTCGACATCGCAGTATATGAGCGGTTTGGCGCCCTGGGGCGCTGATCCCAGCCCCTGGCCGATGGCGAGGCGCGAGCGCAGGTACTGGAGCAGCTTGGCCGGCGCGAAGGGCCGGATAAAGCACTCGTCGACGCCGGACTGCAAGAGCTGGATGTGCTGCGCCTCCGCGCTGGCGTGGACCAGCGCCACACAGGGGAGGGCGCCCGCGGGAGCGTGCTGCTTGATCCGGGCACTCTGTGCCGCCAGATGATTGCCGACCCGACAGTCCAGCAACACCGCCTGGAGCGGCCTTTCGGAGGCAAGGGACAGCACGTCCTCGATGGAGGAGGCCAAGGTGCAGGCAAAACCGTCGACCTCCAGGATGTGGCTGAGGAGCAGATAGAAATCCGCATCCTGCGAGCAGATCGCGATCAATGGCTTCATGGGCAGCTCAGAGTTTTGGCTGCGTTCCAGGTCGGTTGCGCGGATCGATTCCGTCGCGACGCAATCAAGAATGGCAGATCGGGTCATGGATGACAACAAAGCCGCGGTGAATGCTCGGATCACGTCAGCCACTGCCAGCGAAGTGTCTTGCGCCG
The DNA here is from genome assembly GCF_020164675.1 of Mesorhizobium sp. ESP-6-2. NCBI lineage: Bacteria > Pseudomonadati > Pseudomonadota > Alphaproteobacteria > Hyphomicrobiales > Phyllobacteriaceae > Mesorhizobium > Mesorhizobium sp. ESP-6-2. Next base: position 90,031 of record NZ_JAIUGT010000010.1, on the reverse strand, counting down.
GCTTTTCTGCGCGACCATATGAATTGTGGAGCGAATCTACTCATGCTAGAATCTGGCCCAGCCGGCGCCCCGACAGCCTCCCCCCTATGCTGAAGCCTGCCTCAAGCACGCTTCTTGCCCCCAAGTTCACAACCCTCGAACCGGCCAGGATGAAGACCAGCATCAATCATTTACCGGAGCACAAGCAGGAAGAGCTGGCCCGCGTGGTCGAAATCCTGCATGCCGAGTTCGAGGACGCGCTGGCCGAAAGCAGCGCGGACTGGAAGAAGAGCGGCCGTATCCTGAAGATTATCCTGTTCGGCTCCTATGCCCGCGGCGACTGGGTGGACGAGCCGCTGACGATGAAGGGATATCGCAGTGATTTCGATCTGTTGGTGGTCGTCAACAACAACAAGCTGTCCGACTTCGCCTACTGGTACAAGGCCAAGGATCGGCTGGAACGCGACCGCGCCATCAAGACGCCGACCAGCTTCATCGTGCACAGCCGCCGCTTCGTGAACACGGCGCTACGCCAGGGGCAGTACTTTTTCACCGACATTCGCCGCGATGGCATTGTCCTCTACGAACTCGATGAAGAGCCACTGGCCGAACCCAAGCCGCTTACGCCGGAAGCGGTGTATGAGACGGCCAAAGAACATTTTGAATCCCGCTTTGCCGGGGCCAAAGTGTTTGCTAAGGGGGCTCAGTTCTATCTGACCGAGGGCGATTACAACCATTCTGCGTTCGAGCTGCACCAGGCGATAGAGCATGCCTACGCAACATTGCTCCTGGTACTCACTAACTACAGCCCACCTTCCCACAAACTGAGTTTTCTCAGAGGACTCGCCGAGGATCAGGATCGACGGTTATCAGAGGTGTGGCCCCGAGAACAGCAGCGTCATCGCGCTTGGTTCAACACTTTAAACGAGGCGTATGTGAAGGCCCGCTACTCTAAATACTACGCTATCAGTGATGAAGCTCTCGTCTGGCTAGGTGGGCGCACGGCAGAACTCCACAAATGCGCCGAGGAGATTTGCCTGGAATATTTAGCAAGAATGAGGGAAGCAGCAGGCGGCTAACAATTATTTTATAAACTCCTACGGCGATCCCAAAAGGCGTCCGAGAAGTTTGCTGAATCGACAGTCCGCTTAGTGCCTCCTCTCAGCCGTTCGGTGCATTGAGTGAGCAGCCTGGAAGCGGCCGTTCGAAGAGGTCGCCTCTGCTCCAAAGAACGGCTCGTCAGACAGAGAAGGCTCTCCTGAAGCATAGCAATCAATCGCGATTTCAGATGATCCGAACTCTAAATTGCTCCGAAGGCAGAGGTCGGTGGTTCGAATCCCGCTCTCTCCGCCATTGCCATTGCTAGCCTATTGAATCGCTTGAAAATTTCATGGCCACTATCATCAAAGCCCTCATTGCACCCCACATTTTGAGGTGGATGTAGCGGCTCGTCCCTGGACGTTGCTGGACAGTTAAGCGCGCCATTTTACGAACTATCACGGCGCCCGTTCAAGCAACTCAATTCAGTGGAGTGTTCAGACTGTTCTGTTTTCGTTCCGTTCGTCGCTCCAGGTATCGGCTAAGCTACCGCCATAAGGAAACCGATTCTTCCGAGGCTAACTTCGATGACCGTTCAACCTGTCAGCAAGACGCTGCGCGGCGACAAGATTTTCAGCGAGCCGACGATCACCTGCTCGAGCTGCAAGACGGATATCAAGCTCAACGAGTCGCTCGCGGGGCCGCTGATCGCTGCTACACGGGAGGAGTACGAGCAGCGCATCGCCCAGACGAACGCAGCGATCGCCCTCAGAGAAGAAGAACTCGTGCATCAGCGCCGAGAAGTCGCGGTCGCTAAGGAAGAGGTCGAGAGCCTCGTTGCCGAGAAGGTCAGGATCGAGCGCGGCCACATTGCGGCCGACGAGGCTCGCAAGGCAAAGCTTTTGCTCTCAGCCGATTTAGACGAGCGCGACCGCAAGGTTGCCGAGTTGGAGGAGACGCTGAAGGCTCGCGATGACAAGCTCGAACAGGCACAGAAGCAGCAGGCAGAGTTCCTCACGAAGCAGCGCGCGCTGGAAGACGAGCGGAGAGAAATGGCTCTCACAATCGAGCGCAAGGTGCAGGACGGACTGGACGCTGTTCGTGCGAAGGCGAGGTCTGATGCCGAGGATGGCCTCAAAATGAAGATCGTCGAAAAAGAGGCACAAATCGCCGGCATGCAGCGCCAGATCGAGGACCTGAAGCGCCGCGCTGAACAGGGCTCTCGGCAGTTGCAAGGTGAAGCTCTGGAGTTGGAGTTGGAAGGGCTGATCAGCAGCCGCTTCCCCGTCGACGTGATCGAGCCGGTTGCGAAGGGCGAGTTTGGTGGTGATGTGCTGCAGCGGGTAGTGGGTCCGGCTGGTCAGCAATGCGGAGCCATTTTGTGGGAATCAAAGCGCACCAAGAATTGGAGTCAGGGTTGGCTCGCCAAGCTGAGGACTGATCAGCGAGCCGCAAAGGCGGATATCGCGTTGCTGATTTCTGAAGCCCTACCCCCGGGCGTTGAGACGTTCGACCTGGTCGATGGCGTATATGTCGCTCATCCCAAGTGCGCCGTTCCCATCGCTGTAATGCTGCGGCAATCGCTGGTCGAATTGTCCAACTCCCGGTTAGTCCAAGTCGGTCAAGCGTCAAAGATGGAGCTGGTCTATGGGTATTTGACCGGCCCACGTTTCCGGCAGCGCATCGAGGCCATCGTTGAAAAGTTCCGACATGCAGGACGATCTTGCACGCGAGCGCAAAGCTACCATCCGACTATGGGCCAAGCGAGAAGTTCAGATTCAAGGAGTGATCGAATCGACAGTCGGCATGTATGGCGACCTCCAAGGCATCGCTGGGAAGGTGATGCAAGAAATCGAAGGCCTCGAAGTGCTGGCTGTTGCAGGACCCCTTTCCGAAACCGATTAGTAGGTCTTTCTGGAACGGCTGGAATTGGGGCCGATACCGGACTGTCTGGTATTGGCAGCAGCTGAACAGTTAGCTGCCATTTAGCCGGCCCCGCACCCGTTCGCGTTGGGCTGGGCCACTAGGGTCGCGACGGCGAAGAGTGGCGATTAACTCACCGGGTCCGGGGTACCGTGTTTCGCCATAGTTCCTGACGGTTGGTAGTTCGTGACAGGTTGTGTACACCTGCGTGCACGGGGGGCACCGATGACGATAGCGAACAACCTCACTTCGGCACTATGGAATGCCGCCAATACTCTTCGCGGCTCCGCTGTCGATCGTACGGATTGGAAGGGTTACATTCTTCCTTTGCTGTTCTTCAAGCGCATCTCCGACGTCTGGGACGAAGAGACGGCTGAGGCTCGGGAGATCTATGGCGAAGCTGACCCCTCTCTGTTTCCGGAGGTGCACCGTTTCGTGCTGCCCAAGGGCTTCCACTGGAACGACATCAGGGAGGTCCCGGTCAACGTCGGCATGGCCCTCCAGAAGGCCATGCAGGAGATCGAGCGGGCCAATCCGGACACTCTGTTCCGCGTTTTCGGCTCTGCGGACTGGGGCAACAAGGAAAAGTTCTCCGACGAGTTGCTGAAGGATCTGATCGAAGGTTTCTCGGAGATCGGGCTCGGCAACACCACCGTCAGCACCGACGTGCTCGGCGATGCGTACGAATATCTGGTGGGCAAGTTTGCCGACGTCACCCGCCGAAACAAGGCGGGCGAGTTCTACACGCCACGCAGCGTCGTGCGCATGATGGTCGAAATCCTCGACCCCAAGGAAAGCGAAAGCATCTACGACCCCGCCTGCGGCACGGGCGGCATGCTGCTCGGGGCTATCGAGCATGTCATCCGCAAGGGCGGCGATCCGCGCACCTTCTACGGCAAGATCTACGGCCAGGAGAAGAACCTGACCACGGCCGCGATCGCCCGGATGAACCTTGTCCTGCACGGGATCGAGGACTTCCAGGTGGCCCGTGAAGATACGTTGCGGAACCCGGCCTTCACGGATTCCAGCACCGGCGGCCTTGCCACCTTCGACTGCGTCGTCGCGAACCCGCCGTTCTCGCTCAAGGAATGGGGGCGTGAGCTGTGGGAGGCCGACCCCTGGGGCCGGGCCCAGTACGGGATCCCGCCCGAAAGCTATGGCGATTATGCCTTCGTTCAGCACATGATCGCATCCATGGCGCCGACCGGGAACAGCCGCATGGCCGTCGTCCTGCCGCAGGGCGCGCTGTTCCGTAAATCGGCCGAGGGCTCGATCCGGCAAGCACTGCTGGAAAAAGACATGGTCGAGGCGGTCATCGGCCTTGCGCCGAACCTGTTCTACGGTACGCAGCTGGCCGGATGTGTCATCATCCTGCGCCGCAAGAAGCCCGAGGCCCGCAAGAACAAGGTATTGATCATCGACGCCTCCAGCCTGTTCCGCAAAGGCCGGGCGCAGAACTTCCTCGATCAGGAGCACAGCGACCACATCGTCGCCTGGTATCGCGCCTTCGACGATGTCGAGGGTCGCGCCAAGGTGGCGACGCTGGACGAGATCAAGAAGGAAGGCTGGACGCTGAACATCTCGCGTTACGTCCCGCCGCCCATCGGCCAGGACATCCCGCCGTTCCCCGAAGCCGTCGAGGCGTTCAAGACAGCGCTGGCCGACGCTCGCGCGGCCGAGGATCACCTCCGCAAGGTGCTGATCGAAGGGGGGTGGCTGCAATGAGCGGGCTGACCCAGCGCGAACTCGAAAGCTATCTCTGGGGCGCAGCAACTTTGCTGCGCGGGCTCATCGATGCCAGCGACTACAAGCAATACATCTTCCCGCTGATGTTCTTCAAACGCCTGTCCGACGTCTGGGACGAGGATTACCAGCAGGCGCTCGACGAGACCGGCGACGAGGGCTATGCCACCGACACGGCCAACGACCGCTTCGTGATCCCCGAGGGCGCGCATTGGAACGACGTGCGCGCGGCACCCCGCGATGTGGGGCGAGCGCTGCTGTCGGCCTTCCTCGCCATCGAGGCCGCCAACCCGGAGCGCCTTCAGGGCGTCTTCGGCAATGCGAACTGGACCGATAAGGCTCAGATGCCCGACAGCACGCTGAAGAACCTGATCGAGCACTTCTCCAAGCACGACCTTACCCTTGCCGCCGTGCCCGAGGACGAGCTTGGCAATGGCTACGAATACCTGATCAAAAAATTCGCCGACGACAGCGGCCACACCGCGCAGGAGTTCTACACCAACCGCACCCTAGTCCATCTTATGGCGCAGATGCTGGAGCCGCAGTCGGGCGAGAGCATCTACGACCCGACCTGCGGCACCGGCGGCATGCTGATCTCGTGCTTGGCTGAGGTGAAGCGGCGCGGGGGCGATATCCGCACCACCGGCCTTTACGGGCAGGAACTGATCACCATCACGGCCGCCATCGCGCGGATGAACCTGGTCATCCATGGCGTGGACGATTTCCACATCGCAAGCGGCAACACGCTGACCACGCCCGCCTTCGTGCAGGGCGACCGCCTGCGCAGCTTCGACGTCGTCCTCGCCAACCCGCCCTATTCCATCAAGAAATGGAACCGCGGCGCTTGGGAGCAGGATGCCTGGGGCCGCAACTTCCTTGGCACCCCGCCGCAGGGGCGGGCGGATTACGCCTTCTTCCAGCATATCCTGTCGTCGATGCACCCCAAGACCGGGCGCTGTGCGATCCTTTTTCCGCATGGCGTGCTGTTCCGCAATGAAGAGGCCGAGATGCGGCGCAGGCTGGTCGAATCCGACCGGGTCGAATGTGTGCTGAGGCTGGGGCCGGGGCTCTTCTACAACTCGCCGATGGAGGCCTGCGTGGTGATCTGCCGGTCGCAGAAGCCCGAGACGCGCAAGGGGCGCATCCTGTTCATCGACGCGGTGGCCGAGATTGCGCGTGAACGGGCGCAAAGTTTCCTGCGGCCCGAACATCAGGCGCGCATCCTGTCCGCCTATCACGCCTTTGCGGATGAGCCCGGCTTTGCCGCCGTGGCGGATGTTGCCGATGTGCTGGCGGCCGACGGCAACCTGTCGATCGCCCGCTATGTGAAGCGACCAAAGGCGGCGGTGGCGGGTGGCGGTACCACACTTGCGGCGAGATGGGCGGCGTTTGACGAGGAAGGGCGGGACTTCTGGTCGGGCATGGACGCGCTGGTGGACATGCTCGATGGCCTGACACCTGCAGAGGATGCCGATGCTTGAGCGGCCGATTTCCAGGGCGGGGTGGACCCGCGTGCGGTTCGACCAGATCGCCACGCAGATCAACGACCGGATCGACAACCCCGCCGAGTCCGGGGTGGAACGCTATGTCGGTCTGGAACATCTTGATCCCGACAGCCTGCGCATCCGGCGTTGGGGCGAACCTACGGATGTGGAATCGACCAAGCTTCGGTTCCAGCCGGGGGACATAATCTTCGGAAAGCGCCGGGTCTATCAGCGCAAGGTGGCGGTGGCGGACTTCGAGGGAATCTGTTCGGCGCATGCCATGGTGCTGCGCGCCAAGTCCGGCGCGGTGCTGCCCGAGTTTCTGCCCTTCTTCATGCAGAGCGATCTGTTCATGGAGCGGGCCTTGGGCATCTCGGTCGGGTCACTGTCGCCGACGATCAACTGGAAGGCCCTCGCCGCAGAGGAGTTTTTGCTGCCGCCGATCCAAGAGCAGGCGCGGTTGGTGGAGTCGCTGTCGGCCTTCCGAGCACTGCAGGAGAAGCTTAACGAGGCAATACAAACGTCGCTTGTGCTTCGTGAAGCCGCGTTCACCAGCGCCATTTCCTGGACGGCAGTTGATCGGGAAGAAATTGGTAAGCTTGCACGCTTTAGCAGCGGCAAACTGATAAGAGTTTCTGACCTTCCAAAAAGCCGAAGCGAGTCCTCTCCGTTTCCAGTAGTAGGTGGCAACGGTATCGCCGGGTATTCCGAACAACCGCTTGAGGAGGTGCCCAGCCCTTGCATCGCGATCGGCAGAGTTGGCGAATACTGTGGTGCCGTTCACTTCATCAATGAGCGCTGCTGGGTGACGGACAATGCACTGTATGTGAAGTCACACACTGATCGCCTGCAGTCCCGCTATTTTGAGCTCTGCCTACAGAACTTGCATTTGAACCAGTACGCTACCGGCGGTGCCCAACCATTGATGACACAAAGCATTATCAATAGGTTCAAAATCCCAGTTCCGACGCTTGAGAAGCAAGGTGAGATCATTTCCGCTGATTTGGAAATTACAGCTAATCTCGACGCGGTAATTCAAAGACTGGGGTCCATTCGCAATCTTGGACGAAAACTCCTTAGCCAGTGTTTTGAACCGTGACTTTCATTAAAGCTAACACTGCCCAAGCCTATCTGCGCGACGTTTTCGCGGGCATGGCATCGGACCGCCTGGCGCGAACCATCATCGGCTTCGCGCGCGGTGGTTTGCAGTCCAGTCATTGGGGGCAAGTTTGATGTCGAGCCGTCCAACAATCCCTGCGGAAACGCAGCGTGACTTGATGATCGAGTGCGGGCACCGCTGTTGTGCTTGCGGCGAAACGGTTTCGCTCGAAAAGGCGCATATCATCCCATGGACAGCCACCAAGGACCATTCCTTCGAGAATCTGTTGGTGCTTTGCAGCCTCTGCCATAAGCTCTCGCACGATCAGAAATGGGATGCGAAGACGCTAGAGCTTTACAAGAAGAAGCCATGGGTGGCTCGCTACAAAGGCGTCCCGGCTGATTTCGGCCCGAAACAGCTCGTGACCTTGAAACTGGACACGACAAAGGACGACTACGAGAAGGACAAGGAGCGCATTCTTCTCGCTATCGCCGCCGTTATCGACGCCTCACCGAAGGACGTGCTTACCGTGTCCGTGAAACAGGGGAGCATTCTACTGACCGTTGCGGTTCCCGCTGAGGAAGCCGGCAGACTGCTGCACTCGGCAGAAACGCAGTCGAAACTGCGTGATCTGTTGGAGCCCATCAAGGTGGCTGGGATCGAACCTGGCCCGGAAAGCGCATCATTCCAAGACGAACGCGCCCGTCGCATCGCTAGTTTCAATGAGGGGAACACAGTCGAAGCGCATCTGCGCGATGTCCTGGCCGGTCCATCAAACTCACGTCCCCGAGAGTTCTCGGTTGGCTGGGCCCGGACGGGAGGCCGGATCGCGGGCCTCGGCTGGCATTACGTCGCCCCCGCCGACCTTCCCCGCCAGCCGCAAGAGGTGCTGGTCGAACCCCATCTGCGTGACACCCTGATCCGCCTGAACCCCGACATCGCCGCCAACCCCGGCCGGGCCGATGACGTGCTATACCGCTTGCGCGCCATCGTCATGGGCTCGCGGTCGGACGGCTTGGTGAAGGCGAACGAGGAATTTGCGGCGTGGCTTTTGGGCGAACGTTCCATGCCCTTTGGCGCGAACGGCGAACACGTCACCATCCGCCTGATCGATTTCGACGAGATCGAGAATAACAGCTTTGTCGTCACCCAGCAGTTCACCATCCGGGCGGGCAAGACCGAGAAGCGCGCCGATCTGGTGCTGCTGGTCAACGGCATTCCGCTGGTGCTGATCGAGGCTAAGACGCCGGTGCGGTCCAGTCAGAGCTGGTTCGACGCCGCCTTGCAGGTGCATGACGACTACGAACGCAACGTGCCGGAACTGTTCGTGCCCAACGTCTTTTCCGTGGCGACCGAGGGCAAGGAGTTCCGCTACGGCTCGATCCGGATGCCGGTCGACATGTGGGGTCCCTGGCGCGACGGCGACGGGCCGCAAACGATGGGCGCGGTTGAGAAGGCCGCCACCTCGATGCTGCGCCCGGCGATGGTGCTCGACATGCTCGACAGCTTCACCGCCTTCGCCACGCAGAAGGGTAAGCACCGCATCAAGATCATCGCTCGCTATCAGCAGGTGGACGGCGTCAACAAGATCGTCGCGCGGGTGGTGGCGGGCCAGCCGCGCAAGGGGCTTATCTGGCATTTCCAGGGGTCGGGCAAATCGCTGCTGATGCTGTTCGCCGCGCGCAAGCTGCGGCTGCACCCGTCACTGAAGAACCCCACGGTGCTGATCGTGGTCGATCGGATCGACCTCGACAGCCAGATCTCCGGCACCTTCTATGCCGCTGACATGCCCAATATGGTGCGCACAGAAAGCCGCAAGGAACTGGCCGATCTTCTGGGCAAGGACGCCCGAAAGGTAGTGATCACCACGATCCACAAGTTCGCAGAGGCCGACGGCGTGCTGAACGACCGCGACAACATCATCGTGCTCGTGGACGAGGCGCACCGCACGCAGGAAGGCGATCTGGGCCGGAAGATGCGCGATGCGCTGCCGAACGCGTTCCTGTTTGGCCTGACCGGCACGCCCATCAACCGCGCCGACAAGAACACCTTCTACGCCTTTGGCGCCGAGACGGACGAAGGCGGCTACATGAGCCGCTACGGCCTGAACGACTCGATCCGCGACGGGGCGACGAAGGAGCTGCATTTCGAACCGCGCCTGGTGGACCTGCACATCGATCAGAAGGCCATCGAGGAAGCCTATGCCGAACTGACGCAAGGCTTGACCGACGAGGACAGAGATCGGCTGGGCAAGGCGGCGGCCAAGATGTCGATCCTGGTAAAGGCACCCGCTCGCATCCGCGCGATTTGCGCAGACATCGCCAAGCATTTTCAAGAAAAGGTCGCCCCGAACGGCTTCGGCGCACAGGTAGTGACCTTCGACCGCGAGAGTTGCCTGCTCTACAAGGAGGAACTCGACAAGCTGCTGCCGCCCGAGGTTTCCGACGTAGTGATCTCCGTGAACAGCAATGAGCCGGAATATGCGCCGTATAAACACGACCGTGATGCCGAAGAGAAGCTGCTCGACCGCTTCCGCGATCCGAAGGACCCGCTGAAGATCATCATCGTGACGTCGAAGCTGCTGACCGGCTTCGACGCGCCGATCCTGCAGACGATGTACCTTGACAAGCCGCTGCGCGACCATACGCTCTTGCAGGCGATCTGCCGGACGAATCGTCCCTATGGCGAGCAGAAGACGCATGGCCTGATTGTCGACTACCTCGGCATCTTCGACGACGTGGCGCAGGCGCTGAAGTTCGACGAGGAGGGCGTGCAAAAGGCGGTGTCGAACATCGCCGAGCTGATCAACGCCCTGCCGACCGCCCTGCAGAAGTGCCTCGCCTATTTCGCGGGCGTAGACCGAAGCCTGACCGGCTACGAGGGCCTTATCGCAGCGCAGGAATGTATCCCGAACAACGACTTGCGCGACGCCTTTGCGGCCGATTTCAGCGTTCTGGCGCGCATATGGGAGGCGCTTTCGCCTGATCCGGTGCTGACGCAGTTCGAGACCGACTATCGCTGGCTGGCACAGGTCTACGAATCGCTGAAGCCCTCCAGCGGCACAGGGCGCCTGCTTTGGCATCGGCTGGGCGCCAAGACCATCGAGCTGATCCACGAACACGTCCATGTCGACGCGGTGCGGGATGATCTCGACACGCTGGTTCTGGATGCCGAGCTGCTGGAGGCGGTCCTCGGCGATCCTGACCCGGAACAGAAGGCCAAGGAAATATCGGTCAAGCTGGCGGGCCGTTTACGGAAGCATGCGGGGAACCCGAACTTCAAGGCGCTGGGCGAGCGCCTGGAGGACCTGAAGAACCGGCATCAGCAGGGTCTCTTGCTGTCGATCGACTTCCTGAAGGAGCTTCTGGCGCTGGCGAAAGACGTGGTGAAGACCGAGCGCGAGACGCCAGAGGAAGAGGACATCGACCGGGGCAAGGCGGCGTTGACCGAGCTTTTCGAGGAAGCGCGGAACGGCAACACGCCCGTGATGGTCAAGCGGGTCGTGGACGATATCGACGAGATCGTGCGTGCGGTCCGTTTCGATGGCTGGCAGGCCACGCACGCGGGTGAACGCGAGGTCAAGAAGGCACTTCGCCAGACGCTATTCCGCTACCAGCTGCATCAGGACGCCGAGCTGTTCGAGAAGGCATACGGCTATGTTCGAGAGTATTACTGACAACTCGGGTAGCTGGGAGATTGTCGGTATGCTTACAGAGGACGCTGTGATGGAGCTACCAAAAGAAAAGAGCGCGGTCGCAATCGACATGGGGACAGCTAATCGCTTGCCACCGCGCGCCGATGAACTAATGCACGTCGTTACGCGGTTTGAGTACGCACTGAAGGAGCTGGGCTACGGGGTGATGCGCAACGGAGCGGTTGAAGCGAACTGGGACAAGTTCGCTAACGAAGAGCTGAAGGCTGAATTTCTTCAGCGCGTCCGCGAAAAGAACCTTGCGCCGACGATCCTGAGCAACCCGCCAAGCAAACAGGTTCTGAATGGCAGCACTCTAGGTTGGGGGGTGAAGGCCGCGCCGAACAGTATTCAGGATTTCATCGGCGCGGTTCGGCGCGTGAGAAACAATCTCGTTCATGGCGGCAAGTCAGGCCATCCCGACGCTGATCGCAATGCGCTCTTGGTCTCCGAGGCGATCGAGGTCCTCCTTGAAGCTCTTCGATCTCACGACGATCTACGCTTCATGTTCGAAGGCAAGTGGTAGGCAAGCTGCTAGTCGTCACGCGATGATACGTGATCGCAATAGTCGCAGAGATGCGGATTGTTTACCGTATGGTGGAAGCCGTGAGTGCAGTGCCGCAGCGTGCGCATGAGTCGTCAATCGAGTAGTCGCAGAAAAAACACCTCACCGTCTCACCTGTCTCGACGTAGGTCTCGTTAGCGCATTCCGGACACGAATGAACGACCGGGTCTGAACCTTCCTTTGCGGCGAGATATGCATCTTCGCCGAACTGCGCCTCGACTATGATCTCGACGGTCTGCTCTGCCGTCATCTCTTCGCCGCACGCCTTGCATCGGCCCTCGATCTCGGCTGGGTCGCTGTTATGTGCATCTGCTTGATAGATCAGCGACGACCCGCACGTCGCACAGCGAATTTCGGATCGGTCCGTTATCTCGCCCCACCAGTCGATCTCGTTGAACGTGGCTTCGCATTCCTTTTTTATTTGTCGAAGAACGCCTTTTCGGCCAGCATCACGTCCCAAGCGTTGCCAAGCGATGCTTTAGGCGAACGCCCAAGGATGGCGAAAAATCCTTCCACGAGGGGAAAGCAGCCGGCGATTGCCTGACGAATGACTTCCTTCGGGGCCTGTGAATGGTAGTGCTCGAAGTCGTTTCGTAGCTTCTGCAAATCTTTGATGTTGCCGGCGGGCCAGGCAAGCTTAAAGCTTTTGAAGCGCTCCCGCAGTTCTGCCAAATCGATCGGTGCTTAGTCGCTGTAATCGCGGCTCAACCAGCAGGCGGCTCGATGATGCCCGTTGGTCCTCCGAGGGGCCTGTCAGCCGTCCAGAAGGCCGCGCCCTTGGAAGAGGGTGGCGATAGGACGTAGGTTATCCCTCTGAGTTACCATACGCGATCAAGACCAGAGGCGCTTCAGTTAATGCGACAAGCTTCACGCCGTTCAGCGGGCGAACGGTCGCGCGATTGGCCGGATCGAATATCAACCGCACCTCGTCCTGATAGCCATCTTCGAGGCCGCTGACCAAAGCCAAGATGAAGTCGTTGCCGCGTTCCTTGGCGCGCTCGTATTCGGCATTGGACATCTCGACCGATCCCTGTGGCGCCCGGCCGGTCGCTTTCATCTCAACGAAGGTCTTCCAGTCGATCGCGCCATCCGCACCTACGCGATGCCTGCTGCGAAAATCAACCAGAAGTTCCTCCGCCGAGGTCTCCAACGCCTGGGTAAGCAACTCCCAACCGCGTTGTTCAAGGTCGCGATCGGTGTAGGCCGTCGGCGCCGTGCGCGAACCGGCTTCGAACGGCTTGGTCGGAGGCGGCGCGTTGTGCAGCTTCGACTTGGCCGGTGGTGGCGTCGGCTTCGGATCGATGCCCGGCACCACTGTGGCTCCCAGAATGGGCCCAACGCTGTTCTTAAGTGTTCGCGGCGTCAAGGTGGCGCCCTTCCCGCCGGGTGTGCTCACCGATATCCTCTTTTTCGGAGCGGCGTTGATCATGGCGGCTCGGTCTTCCATCGCCTCGGTATGTTCCTCGTCCGATGCGAGGCGTATGGCCTCGGCCGCTGTCTCGCGCGCTTCCTGCCAGGCCACCACCCATTCGGCCTCAATGCCGCGGCGCGAGGCATGCGGGAACAACGACGCGATCGCGTGGCCACCGTATTCGCGCTTGGGCAGGGCCTCGTCCCGGACATGCAGCTCGAGCGGATCGTGCACGATCAACGCCTGAAGCTGGATCAGAATCTTCGTCGCCGACAATTCCTCGGCCCTCGCCTGAACCGCAATCGGACTGGAGTGTACGAACAATGGAATCTCCCGCAGCGCGTCCCAACTGATCGCCATGCGCTGGCGCACCTCAGGATCATTGCGCGCTAGTTCATCAGAGAGGTGATCGACCGCCTGCCGGAAGTGCGCGCGCAAGCCATCGCCACGATCCTGGGCCGCCTCGCGATCATCCGCGACGACCAAGGTGGGCTCGCTCCGCGTCACGCCCGTGAAAACCACAAACGACGCCAGCTCCCGAAGGTCGCACGGCGGCGTCCAAAATTTCTTGCCAGGCAACGCCATCGCCAATTGCGATCTAAGTTCGGATTCCTCGACCAGGAAAATGGGCCGCTCGGACTCCCAACGATCGCCGCAATACAGCGGCAGAGTTTTCATGCGCTCGCGGTGCCGCCGCTCTGCATTGGCCAGCAGGGGCTCCATATAGCGATATACGTCGATTAGGCGTGACGTGACCCAGACGTCATACGGCTTCCCCGCCAGCGACTTCAGGAACGCAAGACAGTCATCAAGCGTGGGCTCGCGCACATCTAAGGCCGACCAGAGGCTCGCAAAGGCCGGTCCAACCGGCACGAAGCGCGAGCGGTCATGAAAGATATCCTTGCCGCGCATCAGCTCGTTTGGCCTTCGCCAAACGTTGCCTCCGACGTGGATAAGCCCCTGGTTCTCCGTGAAAGCCTTGCGCAAATCCTGGATAGTCATATCGCCGATGCGGGTGTTCCACACGACTGCGCGAGGCACGTATTTCGCTACGTTGCGATAGATCGCCATAACCTGCCCGTCATCGAAGGCCTCGACCCCATCGCGCGTCTCGCGCAGCAGCTTGACGAGATCGCTGACCCGCACCGAGGTGACCAACCCGAGGGTCGCCGCGAAGTCCGCACCAAAATCCCCCGGATCGATGCCGACCGCGAAGGCCGTGCTGGCGTAGAGCGTTTGCGTCTCCTGAGTTTTCACCACGGCTTCGTTCGGCGTCACCAACTCGCCTTTGCCGATCGCCACCCACGGCGTCTCACGTAACTGGATCAGCCATTGCGCGGTGACAGGTGCCTTCGGATAAACGTAGACACGCGCCTCGTGCTGCGAGGCCACCATCTTGCGATTGGCGTAAGACCGCTCCCAGACGCGTGCCATGGCCTTGAACAGGGCGGGGCTTCTCTCGCGCAGAGCCTTCTTGGACAGCTTGGAGAATGCAGTCAGGACGCGATCGAGATCGGGACTGATCCAATCGGCCGGCACTTGTTCGGCCTGTGCCGCGCGAAGTTCCCGGTTCCGCGTCGTGCCGCCCCAACGGACCAACCCGGTTTGCTTCAGTCGCGGCGCGTTCTCCACGCCAAGCAGCGTGAAGAACTTGCGCGGGCCCCGCGAGATGGTCCCATCGGCGCGCTTACGTTGCGCGCGCGTCGCGCCCGTCTTGAGTTTCTCGTCGTACCCGGCGGAGATCCATTGTATACCCGGTATGTTCTCGGCTGCCGTAGGCCAATTGGGGAAATCGCTGTCCAACGTCTTGCACAGATAGGCTTCCGTCGGACGCACCTTCTGTCGGTGCATTTTGCCACTCCTATAAACGAAGCCATCCACCATCAGCGCCGCGCCCACGGCATGGCCGACCTCATCCGCACGGCGGTCGCTCAACTCATCGAACCGATTGCGAAGCTCGCGCAAATCCGCGTCCTCGATCTCTAGCGGCGTGACCGCGAATCGCTCGGCGAAGGCAGCGAGTTCGGTCGATGCATCGACGGTTGTCCGGAACGCCGCGTGTTGATCCAGCCAATTTATCGCGACAAGGCCATCCTTCTCGATGCCGTACGCGGCGTGCAGGCGATCTAACAGGTTCCAACGTAGGGAAAACACCGAAAACTCTCCGCCAAGAACGAGCGGCTTTGCTGTAGCGCCTTCGCGCTTGCACACCACCGCGCGGCCTTGATCGGTCAGCCAGAACGGCACATCGAATAGTTCCTCGTCGGCGTGGGTCTCCACCAACACGCGCGCGGCTTTTACCCACCAACTTGGTTCCTTTGGTTCAAACAGCGACTGCCTGAAGCCCTCAAGCACCTCAGTAGTGCCAACGGTGGCGCAGACTCCAATTTGATCAAGCACCGTGCGCCACCTGCCGCTCGCATCGCGAACATCGCGCGGCAGCGCCCGCGATCCTTCAGCCAACGCCTCGATATCGGCCTCGGTCAGAAGGTCGCTTAGGTCAGCGTATTCATAGGCGATGTCCGACAGTGCGACGGGCGCGCCGCCAATAAGGATCGCCGCATGCTCGCCAAGCCAATCGCGCGCTGTCTCAAATGATTTCGCGAAGCCGCCACGCAGCCAACGGTCCCCTTCATTGCCGATATAATCGGCAGCGACCGGTACCAAGCGCCAGGCGTCCTTGGGCCCCGACAGCATACGGCCATGCGCGACCTCGCCAAGCACATCGCCGCATCGCTCGATCAGCCAGTTGTTCCACGTGCTTTCGATCAAGGCCTCGCGAGTGGTGCTGGGGTCGAATTGCGCGTCGAGCGAAAATGGCAGTTCCACCGCGACGCGGGTCTTGAAGCCGATATAAAGACTTCCCGCGTCCGCCGGGCTCGGCACGGCGATGGAAATTCGCGTCTCCTCGGGGCGCGCCTTGTGAGCTGGATGCAGATGACCGGGCACTGGCAAGGTAGCGCGCCACACGATCCACGAGACCGCCGTGCTCTGAACCTCGCGTCTCGATAGCGCGGTGATGGAGGCGCGACCGCCAACCAAAGCGATGTGTTCCCAAGCGCCGAAGGTCAGGGTGCGGCCTTCGAGGGTTGCGCCAGCTAGATCACACCAGCGGAAACTCGAGACCCAGGTCAAGAACATCAGGCCGTCGTCCTCCCACTCCGCGAACCAGGCTTTCAGCCCTTCCTCGCTGAAATCAGGTTTCAGTCGCAAGACAATCATCGTATCGGTGGTGGGATCGTAGAAGCCGGGCAGCGCTCGTTCTGCTGGCACGACTTGGACAGAAAGCTGATCCCCTGAAAAATGATACGGCGCTGAATGGATTGCGAGATCATCCGCGATGCGCTTGAGCGTCTTCAGACCAATGCCAAACCGCCCGCGCTGATCGGTTCTATTAGTCTTGGTCGTCACGAACGGCAGCGCCATCCCCAGCACGTGCTGGCAGGCAACCGGCTGGCCATTATGCACGATCAATAGCTCGCGGCCGGCATCCGTTTCACGGAAGGCAAAGCGAACTTCTGAAGCGCGTAAATCATCCGCATTTTGGATCACTTCCGTCAGTCCCTGAAGCGGCTCGACGTTCAAATCCTCGGCGGCAGCGGCCGCGCCGCGCATCATCTTTTTCAAGGCACCGGGGGACGATGCCAAAGCACTCGCCAATCCCGTGACCACGGCATTGGCGAAATCGGGCGTGCGCGGATCGATCAGATCATCGACACCCGGCTGATCATCCCAGATCAGTTGCGCGGCCCACGCACCCAGGTCAGTATCACTCACGGCCATTATCGGCGTTGGAAGCACGGCGGATTCGTTCATAAAGTAAAGCCCCCGAAAATTTGAACCTAAAAGACTAGCACGAACAAAGCGACGGTCTAGTTGTTCGATTTCTGACGAGCGGACAACTATAGCAGTTTGGACGGGTGCCCCCGCCGGTCCCTTTGACGACGAGCCGGCGAGCCGCCCGACGCTAAGCGCGCAGGGTCGTGTAGCCGGGATTAAATCGCTTGGCCGCCTTGCCCTCGACGTCCTGTTTGGCGCCGATGTCTCTAAGGGTTAGGTCGAGCACGCCCAGGCACGGGCCGTGGTTGAGGCGGCGGACGATCTCCATCAGCGCCAGGGTCGCAGCGATCACTCCGACGAAGGGCACGCCAACGGTTCTCGATGCAATTTCCAGCAAACCACAGTCATCTAAGCCCTTTGCCAACAAGTTCTGGTAGGCGGTAGCAGTCTTCGCTGCCTTGGTGTCCGCAACGCGGGTGCCAGAGACCTCTCCCCATCGCGCACGAGCTGCGACCGGGCCAGGGAAAGTATGCAAGCGCATCGCTAGATACTCTTGCGGACCTGCGCCCAGACCTGCGTCAACCACTAGGTCGAAGCCGGGGTCTTCTAGACTAGCCCGCGCCTCAGCGTTGTCGACGCCGCAGAATAAGACGCGTGGGTCGTCTTCGGCCAATGTGATATCGCCCGCAAAGCGCCGCTCGACTACTCGAGTCCGAAATCCCCGCGCCTCTGCCCATGCCGCCATTTCACGAGTCTTAAGGCGGCCGGCCATGTCGATTCTGGTCAGGATTGATGTGCTATCATTCGCCAACGCCAGGCGGTCGAAATCCTGGAGGGTTACTTCTACGTCGGTCGGACGTTCGAATGGGAGCAAGCCAAGGGTCCAAAGGAAAGCCTGACCCAAGTGACCTAGGCCAAGGACCCAGAGCTTGCTTGGCGCCACCCAGGCTGCAGGGCCTGAGGCGCTGCGCCAGGGAGCGCACGGATCCCATAGGGACAAACCCACTTCTCGGTCGCCCGCCATCGGGTTGCCGCGGAAGCGCTGGAACACTTCAGCGACGGCCAGGGCGCCGGCCAAGACCGCGGCGGGAATGTCATTCGCACCTTCGGCCAGGCGCTCGCCCTCGCTGGCGACGAACACGCCTCCGCGCCAGTCGCTGAAGCTGACCTGCAGCGCTGTGGAAGGCGCCCCGTCGCCCAACCAGGTGAGCGGGGTCAGCGGCGAGGACTCGGGCCGAGGCGTTCCGCCGAGCGCCACAACCGCGTCTCCTAGGGTTGCGCCGAGACGGGGGAGATCGACCAGCAAGGGGACTTGAAGGTCGCCGAGGATTTCCACCCCGCCCAACAAGGCACGCCGCCCGCAGTTGACCATGGTCAGCAAGGCGGCTTGGATGGCCGGCGATTGGCCGCCAGCGGCGCCCAGGCCGATGGCCATGCGATAGCTGGCGAATAGGGCGTAGCCGGCTTCGACGCTGTCGGCCTCGCCGTTGTCCAAGGCCATCTTGACCCCCCGATGCAGAGTGTCAGGACGCGTTTCGGTGATCATCTGGGTCATCATGTAAAGGTTCCCGTCTTGAGGACGCGGCGGCTGCGCCATCCGCTCAAATTGGTCCAGTCGTGCGAGCCCTCGTAGCGGTAGAGGCCCATGCGGTGGCGCCACACTGGGTTGCTAGCGAAGCGTTCGACGATGAGGCCGAGGTGACCGGGCCGTGCTATCATAGGATTGCGTCGATCGGCCTCGCTCTGCGTTGCGGCGCCGCCGTGGGTGTGGATGTCGGCCAGCACCTGCAGGCCCGAGGACCGGCAGATCCCCCAAAGCCTCTCGAAGGCGTCGGCGTAGAGGATGCACACTCCGCTACGGTAGGCGTTCGCGTCGAGGTCGTCGTAGAACACGCACCTTTCGAGCACACGCCGATCGCCCTGGCGCTTGCCGAGCAGAAAGGCGCCGCTTTCGGTCTTGCCGCCGCCGCGGCGGCGCAGCTCGGCCATGAGGGCGAGCCACCGATCGCGCGAGATGAAGAGTTCGTCAGCCACCGCGCACTCCCATGTAGTCTACGCTGTTCAGCAGCTCATGCAGGAACTCGAGGTACTGCTGGAGGCCCTTTTCGGGGCGCCAGATGTAGGCAGCGTGCTCCTGACACCAGTTTGCATGGCCGGCGATGCTCATCCGGTCGCACGGCGCGTACAGGCAGGTCCCGTTCTGCCAATCCGGGCGGAACACCGCCGACACCCGGCGAGCGCCGGCAGGCCACAGGCCGAAGGGCAGCGGGGCGCCCGTGGCGGGGAGCCATGGCCGCGCGGTCGGCGGGTCTTGCGGATAGCCTGTGCAGTCGAACCGAAAGCCATAGGAGTCAGGCGCGCCGGTCCGGGGCGCAGCGGTGATCTCGACCTCGACAATCGGCCAGGCGATGCGGACAATGCGCCACCGGCCGAGGTATACGGCGAGCTGAAAGGCTCCCTCCGCCACCTCGTCCAAGAAGGCCTGCTCGTCCGGGCGGGGGAGCAAAACGGTCATGCTAGCCCTCGACCCGCTTGACGGGTACCAGGCTGAACGCCAGCTCGCAGCATCCGGATACCAGGGCGCCGATCTGTACGTCCGGATCCGGCCGGTCGGTGGTGCCCGTGATCTGCAGGACGTGCTCGCTGGCGTCGACGGGCGACATCTTGAGCTCGTGCACGTACCAGCGCTTGACATGGTTCACTGTCGCCGTCGGCGCGAACTCGCGGTGCGTTTCGGGCGTGTCGGCGTAGTGCAGGGCGACGTTGACCTTCTTGCAGCGGTGCACGTGGACCCGGTGCTTGTCCTTCACGCCCTGGTGCTGGAGCGGCTTGTCGACGTGTAGCGGGTGCTCGTTTTCGCCGGCGAAGACCATGGCCTCTTCGATGGCCAGGCCGAGGGCGGCGGCGGCCGCTAGGATCGCGTCGGGCCCTGCGTCTTCGGCAACCTCGATCAATTCGATGGACCGACGGCCCTCGACCTGCATGAACAGTTTCAATTTTGACATTGGAACGAGACCTCTTGCTTTGTTGGTGCGGTTTTCACCGCCGCAAGAGGTTCAAGAGCGCTCGGAGCGAGACCGGAAATCGGCTGGCCGGATTTCTTGCTAGAGGCGCAGCCCGTCCGTCGGACAGATGAAGAAGAAGGGACAAGTCGGGCAGTTGCGGTTATTGCGTTTCGGATCGAACCGACCCGCTGCAATGGCGCTTAATGCCTCTGCCGCTTGGTCGACCGCCTCGGTCAGTTTGCCGGCAGCGACCGTGGCGTCTTTCTTGCTGCCGTCGAGGAGTGAGATATGCAAGAAGCTGGCGGCTACCCCTTCGTCGCGCTTCACCATGGCTTGTAAGAGCGCATAGCGGGCCTTCGGCGTTTCTCCGCTCTTGGCAAGCCGCCCAGCCTTCATACGTTGGATGACGATGCCGCCTCCGGCCATTTGGATGTGATCCGCACGGGCGGTGATCGTCACCCCCTCGATAGTCACGCGCCGTTCGGCCGCTAAAGCATGACCGCTCATGGCCGCGCCGGCATTGACCAGCATCCGCTGCGCGGCGCCTCTGTAATGTGTCGCCGCGGGATGATCGGCGGGGCCGCGCTCCGACCAGCTGGTGTCCAGGTGGCCAGCGACGTCGGCAGCTGAGCGGGCTGACTGTCCCCGGAGCCAATCCAGACCCGCGCGGATGACGCTGTGAAATCGAAGGTACGGGGTGTCCGCGAGCCGGCGAGATAAACCCAACGCCTCGCCATAGTAGTAGCGACGAGGACAGCCGAGGTAGTCTTCGAGGGCGGTGACCGCCAGTTCCGGCGACAAGCCGCCAGGGGCTTTTTGCGGCACCGGGCTGGGATCTGCCGGGCCCGTGGCTGTCCATTGCGGAGCGGGCTCACCCCAGGGCGCAAGGATCGGAGACAGCGGCTTGAGCAGCTTCGACGGGTTGGGCCTCGACGATCCCCCATAGCGGTTGGCCCTAGACACGGTCAGGCGGTCCTTCGCGCGAGACAGGGCCACGAACATCAGGCTCTCTTCTTCGGCGTCGGCTGTCACCAGCGCGTCGTCCGCCGCAATTCCGGGAGGCAAAGGGCAGAGATCCGGCCGAGAGTTTGGGGGGAACCAGGAAGGGCTGACCGATGGAATGTAGACGTGCGGGAACTCAAGGCCCTTGGCGGCGTGCACCGTCATAAGTTGGACCGCGTCGATGCCTGAGGCCGCGGCCGGAAGGCGGCGGAGCTCCTTCTCCTCGTCCAGAACCTCGAGGCGGCGAATGTGCTCGAGGAAGTCACGCTTCGGGTTACGATTCCCCGGTGGCCGGTGGCCAAACGCGAGGGTCAGAAGCTGGTAGACGGCAAGCTGGCGCTGCTGGGCTGACACGTCGTCGCCGGCCAAGGGCGCGTCGTAGATCGCGCCCGGCTTGCCAAACAGGAAAGCGGACATGAGGGCGTGGGGCGAGGTTTTGAACTCAACGTCACCGAGGTCGTGCCCAAGCCGTTGCAGTCCGGCGCGCCCTTCCGCCGACAAGGATGCCTCGTTGGTGCGTTTCAACGCGACCAGCATGGTGATGTCCGCTTCCTGCCTGAAGCGGAACATCTCCAGGATATCTGGCACCGGCGTGCCGTAACGCGGAAACTGAGCGACGCGGAGCAGGCCAATGCCATCCCGCTCCCCGGCGACGGAGATCAAAGACAGCAGATCGCGAACCTCCGGCCGCTCGAAGAAATCGCCGAAGTACAGCGCCGGCACGCCCGCGCGTTCGAAATGCGCCGCCAAGGTAGTGAGCACGCCGTGGGTCCGCGCTAAGATGGCGTGCCGGCTGTACCCGCCTGGCTGAGTGCGGCGCGCCAGGATTTCCTGGGCCAGGCCCTCGGCTTCGGATTCGCGTTCGGTGGCCACGCGATACGCAACCTCGCCGGTGTCCTTGCCGCGCTTCGGCGACAGCTCCTGCTTCGAGGCAAAGGCGGCGGCCGCCATCGTTCGCCCGTAGCGCTCAAACAAGCCGACAATGCGCCCGCCTGAGCGATAGTTCACCTCCAGATCTTTGCGGTCAGCGCCCGGGAAGGCGTGGGCGAAGCGGCTCATATTGAGTGGAGAGGCGCCACGGAACCGATAGATCGATTGCCGGACATCACCGACGACCCAGGGGCCGGCAGTTGTGTCGGCCAGCTGCTTGAGCAGGGCGGCGCTTGCCGTGTTCATATCCTGGTATTCGTCGACTAGGATGTGCCGGTAGGTTTGGCGGATTTCGGCGGCGACGTCGGCGTGGCTCTTCAGCAACTCGACGCTACGCGCGATAAGATCGCCGAAGTCCACCCAGCCTCTGCCTTCCAGCGCCTTCTGATAGACCGCATAGATGTGGGCGGCTTCCAGGGCTTTATCCTTGGCGTCGCCCGCCGGCATGGCCTGCGCCCGCGCATGGTACGTCGGCGGGTCGCACAACTCATCCTTGGCGCGCGATATGGCGTTCAGCACCGACTTCAGCCCGCGCAGCGGTTCCTGTAGGTCAAAATAATAGTCGAGCTGGAGCTGCTGGAATTCCGACTCCAGAAGAAACAGCGAGTCGGCTCGGTCCAGGAGCTTCGGCGCGCCGGGCAGGCCTAACCGATCTCCGTAGAGGCGAAGCAGTTCCTGGCCGAAGGCGTGAAAGGTGCTGCACCAAACCGCGGTCGCCTCGGCTCCAAGTTCGAGACGCAGCCGGCGGGAAAGATCATCGGCAGAGGCGTTGGAATAGGTCAGGGTAAGAATGGACGCCGGATCGGCTTGCTTCTCGCGGATGAGCCACGCTGTCCGGGCCACCAGAGTACGCGTTTTGCCGGTGCCGGGGCCTGCTCGCACCTGCACGGGACCCGGATCCGCCTCCGCGGCAAGTCGTTGGCTGTCGTCTAACGACGGTCGTTCACCGTCGGAGGCCGAAGGCCGATCTTCAGGTAGCAACAGTGCGTCGGCCATCTGCTGCTGGACCAGATTCAAAGGAAGACCCAGTTCGGCGGCGATCGTATCGGCTGTGAGGTGTTGTGCCAAACACACCGCCCTAAGGCGCCGTCGAGGCAGCAGCAACTCTCGTCCATAGACATTTGCCTGGGCTTCCCGGCGCTGCTTTGGACTATAGGCATCGCTCTCGCCTACCGCCGAACTTTCGGGTTCGGCGGCCGCATATGGATCGACGTCACCCTCGTGGCAGTGGTCCTTTGGGTGGTGCAGTCGGTGATGCCCGAATTCGTGGGCCACATGGAAGGCCCGGTCTTCGGAGCCAAGCGCCGCCGAGACCAGAATTCTCAGGCCGTCGGGATCGTAGGAGGCCTCGGTGTTGTCCAGCAGTGCATCCCCCGCGGGCAGCACTAGAACCTTGACCCCGCTAGCCTTCTCCGCCGCAGCCAGGAGGTCACTTGCCCGCGACAGACCTGCTCGAGGGTTTAGTTCGTCGTGCCAAGCCGCAGCCTGTGCGCGCAGTTCGAACCAGGCGCTCATGCCGTCGGCTCATCCGCATCCGCAAGTCGCTGCAACCAAAAGGCCTTGAGATCGTCCGAAAGCGTCGAGGCATTGATAGCCACTTCAAACGTCTCGGTTTCGATTTTGATTTGCCCTTTCGCCTTGCGCAGATTGCCCCTGGAGGACGCGATCGGCGCCCCGGTGACCGAGGCAATTACATGCGCCGGCGGAACGCTAAGCTCGTCGGCGATTCTGCGGAACATCTCTATGGGCCGCCGCCCGACGATGCGTCGGCGGTCCAGCTTCATCATCAATCCCGAATCCAAGCCGACACGGACAGCGACTTGGTCTTCCGTTAAGCCGGTCGCACGGATCAGTTGCGACAGACGCGGAGGCAGCGGTTCAGCTTCGTGCTCTCCGCTTTTGCTATAGACGCCCATTGAGGTTTGCCTCGGTGCATCGTGGCGGTGGGCTAAGACTCGGCTCACGCCAATATTCGCAAATTGTTCCACACTGCAGTCAGAAGATGGTGTCTCCTCCTTCAAAGCTGTTTGAACGGCGAGATTGGCGAAGAACGCCACCAGCGCGTCGCGGTGCTGGGGATAGGCGGCAATCGCCACCATGAGGTTCTCGTGCGTCGGCTCAACGCCGTCGACGAGTAGGTCGAGGATGACGTCGTCCGCCGTTGGCTGGTCCATACGGCTCATGACTCTGCTCCATGCGCTGCGCGCATCTGCTCAATTGCTGTGTTTATCCAATTTCGAATTTGACGGTCGCTCATTTTGAACCTCTCGCAGAGCGTCGGCGCGCCGTCCTGGCCATCCTTAAGCGGCCAGCTATAGATGTGCCGGAGGATGAACGCTTCCCGGTGCCGTGGATCGGCCACCGCGTTAAGGTACCTGAGTGCGCCTCCAGCCTCTTCATCTGCCTTTGCGAGCAGTTGTTCTAAAGGGTTGAGCGCTTCTGACGCGAGACCGTCGACGGTCTGCGTGTACTGCCCCTCCTCATCGCGATCTGCCGATTGAAATTCCCCCGCTTTGGGGCGATCTCGCCCGGTTGCGCGGAGTGTCGCCTGTTTAACGACGGTCGCCGCGTCGATCTCAAGATATTCGGCGGTACGCGACGTTTTGTAGAGTAGATCGCCAAGTTCATTCGCCACCGCGATCTGGATCTCCTCGCTGTCAGCCGTGCCGTAACCCCGTGACCAACGGTCGACGATGGGCTTCACGCGTTCGAGGAACCGGTAGGTAAGCATACCAAGAATATGCGGATCGTTGTCACGCAGCCGAAGGCGGATGAGATAAACTAGGGTCTCGAGCCGCCAAGATTGATCGCACCACACGTTATGCGACATGCCCAGGGCGCGGGCGATCTCGTCCTCCACAGCCTGATGGCGGGTGTAGGGCTCGCCGCCCTTCCGGAAACACCTCAGAGGCGCCGCCCTTCTTTGGGCGGTGTCCTGATGCTCCCGATCGCGCGAAGACTGGCTCATACCAGGCTCAAGACCCGTTTAGGCGCGACCGGAAGTCCGGCCGAAAAATTTTTTAACCTGATGTTCCTGCGCCTTGAAAGCCGCGTCGCTGGCCATAGGCGATAGATTCGAACGTTCGCCAACGGATCAACACCTAAAGCCGCCGACGCGATTAACGCATCGTCGTGTGTCTCATGGCTTCTGTCAGGTCGCGGCAGTTCGTCAAAACGGCTCATGAAATGCTACTCTAATGCAAAGTCCGGCGGCACCGCTCGAGTAATTATTACCTCCGATCTCCTGCCCTCTGAGATGCGAAATAGATTGATTGCCCACCCTCAAATTCCATTGCGACCATGAATTCATTGCCTTGATTTCTAACTCGATTTAACCAGGGCATTTAATCGAAGGGTGAATCGCCTTCTGAATTATGCGGATTAGGTTACGGCTAGGTCAAGTCATGATCGGGCTTCTTCTTTTTGCTTCGGTTAGCGGGAGCAGTACTGCGTTGAGCCATAGCCCTTCAATTCCAGTATGGACCTGTTCGGTACTCAGGTCCGAAAGAACCAATTATCTGCGAACCGCATGCCGCGTTTTTGGCATTGGGGAGGAGACCATCCTCCAGCACGTCGCTGCGGCCGCAGCGGGCTGGTGAGCTCCGCCCACTCGATCAATGAGATCAAGGTAAACGCGCCGGTGCGGCCTTGCTACTCCATGGCCACATGGTGCTGGGTCAGGTCGAAGTTCCATTTTATTAGAACATCCTCATCTGAGGCAGTCATTTGCGGAACTTGGTAGGCGCCTGTCGAATGGCCGCTTCAGGACGTCTGTTTTTGCAGCGAACGCCCAGGATGAGAAGCAAAGCCGACGCTGCCGAACTTCAGGGTATGCCCTGATGTGACGTCACAAGACACCGCAGCGCCCATGTAACAGCTGGGTTCACACTGACTATTTGTGACAAAGTAGCCTCGGGCCTAAACCTTGAGGTGACACCTATGAGCCGCATTGGCTATGCGCGCGTCACGAATGCGAGTGAAGTGCTCCCCGTCTTTGGATCGCCCCGGGCCGGAACTTCCGGGGTGTCTGGCTCAGATGGCGGAAGCCGCCGATGAGCCTTTCATGAGCGAAATCGGCGGCTTGTTGCCGATCGCGCTGTGGGGTCGGACGGTGTTGTAGTCCTTACGCCATTCCTCCATTTTCAAGCGGGCGTCGTCAAGCGTCAGGAACCAGTGGGCGTTGAGGCATTCGCTGCGGAACTTGCCGTTGAAGGATTCGATAAAGGCGTTATCCGTCGGCTTGCCCGGTCGGGAGAAGTCCAACTCGACACCTTTCTGATAGGCCCACAGGTCAAGGTCGCGGGAGATGAACTCAGAGCCCTGGTCGACCCGGATGGTCTTCGGATAACCCACTGATCGGCAGGCCCGCTCAAGGGTCGCCACGATATCTTCTCCCCGATAACTGAACCTCGGATCGACCGCGGGTGAGAAGCGCGAGAAGGTGTCGACGACGGTCAGCACGCGGATCTTGCGGCCGGTCGCCAGTTGGTCGTGAACGAAGTCCATGGCCCAGACATCGTTGAAGTGCGCGGCCTCTGTCCGGTCCTCGCGCAGCTTTGCCTTCACTCGTCGCCTCGGCGTCTTGTTGCGGATTTGCAGGCCCAACTCCTTGTAGAGGCGATAGATTCGCTTGGGATTCACGGGCCATCCCTCCCGGCGCAGCAGTACATGGACGCGCCGGTAGCCGTAGCGCACCCGCGTCGCCGCAATCTCCTTGATCCTGGCTTTCAAGGCGGCCTGATCGCCACGCTTCGACTTGTAGTGGTAGAGCGACGTGTCGATCAGGAACGTCGCGCATGCTCGGCGGATCGACACTTTCCAGTCCGCCCGAACCTCATCCACAAGCCGCCGGCGGCGAACAGGCTTCAGAGCTGTTTTGACAGGACATCCTGCAGCATGGCCTTGTCGAGCGTCAGGTCGGCGACGATCTTCTTCAGCCGATTGTTCTCGTCCTCGAGCTGGCGCATGCGCTTGACCTCCGACGGCATCAAACCGCCATAGCGCTTCTTCCAATGATAGAACGTCGCGTCCGAGATGCCGGCCTTGCGGCACACTTCCGCGACCGGCGTTCCTTCATCCGCCTGGCGCAAAATGAACGCGATCTGCGCCTCGGAAAACTTTGACCTCTTCCTGGAATTCTCCCTCTCCCGTCATCGGGATCATAGTTGGAAAATTCCAGCTCAGAACGGTCCGAAAATCGGGGGGCACGTCACGAGGCTTCGTAGACTAGCAACGGTTTTAGACTCGCTCCGTCCTCGTGACTTGTCGCCACGCGTTTGGACCGGCCCCGTCGCGACACGCGCGACGCTCTCAACTTGATCCACGAGTGCGAACGCGAGAAGCCTTCGTGACCGTCCTGGACCCTCACCGGGGAGAGATGGGGCACATTGTCCTGACGGTGTTGGGCATGGTCGTTCAGATGGAGCGCCGGTTCATCAAGAGCGGCCGCGGGATGGCATTGAAATCCGGCGCGCTGCTCCGCGACGTCGCCATCAATCTGGCTTAAAGAGAAGAGCTGCCAAGGCCCGGGAGAAAAGCGCCGCCGGCGGGTCGGCTTAGGCGACGAGCAGGCGATCTCAAGGCAGAGTTTTGGCCTCGCCTGAAAGTATCCGTGGTCGGAAGCGGAGCGGATGCCCTCTATTGGGTACAGACGCGATCCAGCCCGATGGCTCGAGGTTTGCGGACGTGCCCTCGATCGTGGCATGGTAGCGCCCAAGACCACCTTCGTTACGTCGCAGGAGCCGCAGTATGGACAAGAAGGAAGCCGCACAGGAGATAATGCAGATCGTAAGAGGTGAGCTGGCGAGCGCCAGGAGCGCGGTAGAGGGGCACCAATCTTGGCGAAAGATCGATGAGGCGATGATCAAACTAAGGAGAATTGCTTCCATTTTGGACTACGACAGAAAGCCGCCAAAACCTGCCAATCACATTTGATGTACTTGCGACGGCCGAGATCGGTGGAACTTTTTAGTTTGGATCGGTCGGCGCGGACGAGCACGGTGCGCCATTTCGCGGTCACTAATAGCTTGTCCGCGGCCCTGTCCGTCCCGGTACTGCCCCGTGAGCGACCAAATCTCGGCTATGGTTCCCGGCTCAACGACAGCAGGAGCTGCGCTACGCGAGGGCGAGCGCATTGAGCCGCTCTTCCGCAGCGCTCATTCAAGGCCTGCGCCCGATTGGTGGCGTGTAGTCGACGTGCCAATGCGGCCCGTGGGTTGCATCCGGCTCCGGGCCAACATGCGCGCCCCAACTTTCCAACGCGCGCTGCACTTCGGTTTGCTGGCGATGATTTCCAAGTGGAATGGAAATATCGCGAGCGCGGTCATCCAGATGGTTGCTAACCGTCGCCCCGCGTGCGCGTGCTCGGTGTATTATCTGTTCGAACGCCTCGGTGGCTTGCGATCGAGTAGCGCGAGGATGTTGAGCGGCCCATTCGTCCATCTCCCGAATATGCTGCACCTGACGATATACACTCAGGAACTGCCTCCGGTTCGAAAGCCGCCGCTCCGCCATCAGTTCAGCTTGGCGGCGGACGGTCCGCATTCCGCCAGTAACGTGTATGTTCATGTGGGGAAATTGCCGCTGCAGTTCTCGAACAAGCGCGTCAAGGGTCGTCGGCGGCGAGACACGTTCCCATGTTTCGAGACTCGGCTGTTGAGCGCCGTGTCGAATATGGCCCCCGCCAAAATCGGGACGAACCTCAACCAGCACACGGGTTGACCCGACCTTGAGAAGAGTTCCCGAAATTCTAAGCATTGATGAAACGGCAGCAGGGTTCAATAGCTGCTTATGCTAGCCTTTTGCGTCAGGAAAAACAAATGTCGCATTGCTGTGCTCGATCGCCGAGCGTAGCACCTATCGGGCACGGGTCGCCGCACGAGACATAAGCCGCTCTGGTGCCCACGAGCGACTAGCTAGAAGGCAATCTTTATTCCGAGCTTGGCGCCGATGGTGGAACTGTCGGACGACGCCTTGCCACGGACTTCGCCGTTGACGGTGGTCAACTCCGATATCTTCAGGTTGAACCCTGCCGTTAGCGCCATGGAAAAATCCGCATCGTCGAAGTCGATCTTTCGGGTACCGATTTCGGTCGTATTCTTGTAGTCGAAACGCTGCTGCAATTCGCCTCGCGCATAGGGGCTGAACACCATGCCGTTGCTAAGCGTGTAATCGCCATAGATGCCGGGCTCTAACTTGATCGCGCCAAAGGAGAGTTGGCTCTTGCCGAACTCGTTGCCGCCGCTGTCGGTATAGGGATCGCCGCGGAACGAAACGCCAAGCAGTCCGCCACGCAGGTCAAATCGGGTGCGTTCGCCCAGGGTGAAGATATGCCCGACCGATCCCGTGACGGCGTAGCCCCTGGTGTCATAGCTGCCAGTGGTGCCGAGCACGCCGTTGGTCACATCGCTTCCGCCGAAGAAGCCGGAGGCGGAGACTAGCGCGTAGTTGTAGTCCTTGCGAAACAGCGCGTAAGCGCCGAACATGCCGGCCTTGTTTGTGCCTTCGCCGATGGCATCAAATCCGTTGAACGCACCGAGGCTGACATCGGTCGAGGCATAGCCGGCGAAAACGCCGATGTTCAGGCCATACTCCTTGTCGAACTGGAAGTGTTTGGCGGCATTGAAATCCAGGCTGATGGCGGCCGAAAAATCATTGGCATCGAAGCTCGGGCCGGGGCCATTCAAACCACCGCCGCTGATGTTGTAGCCGTCATGCTCGGTATGGGCGAACTGGCCGGAGGCAAAGACGCCGAAGCTAGACGAAACCGGCACCATTCCAGAGCCGCTTGCGGGCGAGAGAGGAAGGTCGGCATCGAGCGCGTCGCGGTTTATGCCATAGACAGCGTCGATTGCCACGTCGACCGCGCCGGCATTGGTGGCGCTGGTGGGCGCCGCGGCAATGCCGAAATTGGCTGGTGTGGCACGCAGGAACAAGCCGCCTGGGCCAGTTACGAGTTGATAGGTAAAAAGCGAACCCGGCGTGCCGGGAATGCCCAGGACATTGAAGGTCCCGGTAACCGGCCCGCTGGCAAAGACGATGATCGGGATATCGGTCGCCTGGGCGAATTGCGGCGTGCCCAGCAGATTGACGAGGATGGTGTTGGTGCCGGTCGCCGAAAACGTGCCGGTGACGATCTTGTCCGCCTGGACAGTCTGCTGATCGATATCGAGCCCTAGCTGGGCATTGTTGAGCGCGAGACCGCCAAGCGTGAATATGTCATCGGCAACGCCATCGAGCATGGTGATGGTCGACCCAACCACGTTGGCCGTACCGCTCAGACCGGCGTTGCCATCGATGATGAGCGTGGAGCCATCCACCAAATTCAGCAAGTTAATAAAGTTCATGCCCGTGCCGAATTTGATTGTCGAGGGGTCGACGGTGACGCTGTCAAATCCTTCAAACAACTGGGTCTTCGTGCCGCCCGCAGAGAGGTCAGTATCGATGATGGTGGCAACGGCGTTGGTTCCGCTGAAGACGACTCCGTCGCGCAGGCTGATTGGCGCTGGCGAAAGCGGGTCGTTGATGACGAGACTGGATAGACCGGTGATATTGCCACCGATTGCGCCGCCAGTCAGAGTGACCGTTTCGGCCTCGACATCACCGGCGATTGAACCGCCTGACATCGCGACCTGGTCGATACCGCTACCCCCTGTGACATCGCCGCCGATCGAGCCGCCCGAGACGGTGATCTGGTCGGCGCCATCATTGCCCGCGACGAAGGAGTCGATTATGCCGCCGTCGACGGTCAGGGTGTCGTTGCCGTTGCCGCCGCTCACGGCGCTGCCAAGATGACCGCCGGTCATCGTGAATGTGTCGTCGCCGTCTTCAAGTCCGACTGCATCAGGCCCGATCCCGGCACTACCCTGGATGTATGCGGTGCCCGAAATGATCACTATGTCGTTCTGGCTGCCTGCGAAGATCGAGCCATCGATCGTACCGCCGCTCGCATTGAAAGTGTTGCCACCACCAAGACCAAACACCGATCCCGTAATCCTGCCGCCCGTTACGCTGACCAAGTCCGGGCTGCCTCCCGAAAGCAGGACATTGCCGCTGATTATACCGCCCATCTGGTTGATAGTGTTGGGGGCGCTCGCGGTCAGATCGATCGCGCTGCCGGCAGTGCCGGTGATCGAGCCTGTGTTGGAGATCGTGACCGCGGCCGCCGTGTTTGCGAGAATACCCGTTGTGCCTGCGATTGAACCGGCGTTATTCACGCTCGCTGCGCGGCCGGTGCCCGACACAAGCTCGATGCCGACCGTGGTTCCGCTTACTGTCGCGCCGCTTCCCACCGTCACCGTGGTCGTCGAACTGGTGACGGCGGATTCGTTGCGGGCGTAGATGCCCGCGCCGCCATTGCCTGTCACCATGCCAGTGGCGGTGATCGACAATGAGCCTGTGCCCCCGTTGAGAGCGCGGATGGCATCTATGCCACCGCTCACATTCGCAGCGCTGATCGTGAGATCTGCACCGGAATTGTTATCGGCAAGAATGCCGATATTTGTCGTGCCTGTCACTGAACCGGTGGCATCGATCGACAAGGCGCCGTTTCCCCTGTTGATTGCGGCAATGCCGTATCCCCCGCTGCCGTAAGAGGTGAAGGGATACCCTACAGCACCCGCACCGCTCACGACGCCAGTGGTGGTGACCGAGAGCGCGCCGCTTCCATTGTTAAGGGCGACGATGCCGGAGGATGCACCGCTCACGTCTACGGCGTTGATCGTCAGATTGGTTCCATCGTTGTTGGCGTAGATGCCGTCTGCCCCAAGTCTGCACTCGCAAGATTCATAGCCCATTCCCTCGCCGCTGACAGCGCCAGTGGCAGTGATCGAAAGCGCACCGCTTCCATTGTTAAGGGCGACGATGCCTGAAGATCCTCCGCTCACATCCACGACCTTTATTGTAAGATTGGTTCCATAGTTGCGAGCGAAAATGCCACTATACGTCGCTCCCTTTACTGCACCGGTGGCCGCGATATACAGCTCCCCGCTCCCGAGATTGTATGTGCTAATGCCGGCGTACCCACCTGTCACCTCCGCCGCTTTGATTGTCAGATCGGTACCGGCCGAGCTGTTGGTTGTGAGGATGCCGGCGCCTGCCGTGCCCACCACTGTGCCCGTTGTCGTGATCGACAACGCGCCACCCGCATTGTTGCGGGCTTCGATACCGTCAAGTTCGCCAACAATAGTGGATGAATAGTTGTCGGTGAACGTCAGGCCACCTGTGCCGGTCAGCGTGAAGGCGTTGCCGCCGCTCCCCTCGCTGGCTAGTCTGGTGTCGATGCTGAATCCAGGGACTGTGGTCACGGTCAGGGGCTGTGGTTCGTCGGGGAGCGCCTGTTCCGCCGTGAGCGTGCCACCGCAGGTGTAAGTACCGCCGAGAAGCGTGCAGTCGGCAGAGGCACGGCGGACATATCCACGGTAGCCGCCCAAGAACGCGCTCGTCGCGAGCGCACTACCGAGCACAAATCGGTGGCGCAGACTGAGCGCCGGCCCGTCCGTATTTCGCAGTTTCGCACCCTGCCTCATGATTGTCACCCACTCATATACCTTGGTCGTTGGCTGTCGATGGCGGCACGACAGCCACTCCGAGAGAATCGTTCGATGGCAATTGCGGCAGCGCCCCACCCGGCGCATGGCTGACGACGGTTGCCGCGTTGGCCGAGCCCGGGCTCACTGCCATCGGGCAGGCGAAGCCGGGGATCACGGCAAGGTCGTAGAGCTCGGCCACCTGGCCGTCGATGCGGAACCAGTCGACGCAGTTACCCTTCTCAAGGTCGATGACCTGGATGCCGCACCATGGCTCCGAATCGGCTGCCGCAAGGCGGGCGTCGAGCGCCAACCCCTCGAAGCGCCGGTAGCGCGGCTTGGAAAGTCCTACGAATGCGTACTTCCCGCAAAATGCCAGCCCGCGCAGGAAGCCCGGGCAGAACGCGACTGGGTCGAAGCGGCCCGTACCGCCATTCTTCGGCAGCTCCACGCATCCGAGTTCGCCGGTGCCGGAGTTGAGCAGCCACAGTGTACCGCGGTGAAGGCGCGGCGAATGCGGCATGGAGAGCCCCTCGCACACGATCGTGCCGGTCCTGACGTCGATCACGACGCCACCGTCGGAGCGCCGGTCGCGCCAGCCGTCGATTGTGTCGGAACGGCTGACAGCCGTGACGTAGGCGGGTTCGCCCTCCTGCATCGCCAAGCCATTCAGGTGGCATCGGTCCTCGTCTACCAGCGTCGAGACGAAAGCCGGTCGCCACACTTCCGCGAAGCTGTAGCGGTCTGACAGGACAGCAAGGCAGTTGAAGCGTGTATTGACGAAGATGGGTTGGCCGGCCGCCCCTATGCCGACGTCATGCGCGTCGAGTTCCCCGGTCACGTGCACGGTGCGCGGCACGTAGCAGGCGTCAAAGATCTCATTGGCCCGCTGGTGCGCTTCCAGCGCGTTGACGAAGCGCACGAGATGGAAGCCTGCCGCTAGCATGAGCGTCCCGTCGGAGGCATGGGCCAGCCCCATCGGCCGTAGAATCGGCGTCTGGTGAACGTTGAGCCCGCCGGTCATCGGGTTGCGGCCGATGAGATAGAACAGGCCGGACTGGTATGAGGTGACCGCGAGCGCAATATCCAGCGCCTTCAGCCGCGCCACCAGCCCAGCCGACATCGAATAGGTGAGATCGGGCGAGGCTTCGGCCGGTTCGCTCTCTTCCGGGAAGGGCCCGCCCGCAGCTTCCCCGCTTGCGCGCGCAGCCATGGTGCCGATCTCCACAAATCAACTAATTAGGAATCTATGATCTCAGCTAACTAGGAAATTAGGAATGCATCATCTCCGGCTAATGTATGATCTCAGCTTCACCCAAAAGGCAAACCTTAAATGGACTGACAGAGATCATGATGCGAGGAACTCTGTCCCCCTGTTGCTCTTCGGCAACGGCAATAATTCTTGAGCAGCGACGTGACAGCGGGGCCTAAGTTCGAAGTTAAGCAGAACGTCTGACAATCATTGGCAGACGTTTACGTGAACATGGACACGACCGCGAACTCGGTCACAGCATCTAATATGATCCGACTTCTGTTTAGTTCTCGGTATCGAGCGATCATTGCCTATTTAGACATCTGCGCCGACTGTTTCCGCATCCGAAAAGCTGCCCGCCTCACGCTAATTGTCCGAGAAGATGCTGAAGCGTGGGTGATTTCGCCCCTTAGCGAAGCGGGAGACACCATGCGGGCTGAGCGGCAGGACATTCGCAAACCATCGAACCCGCCAACGATCAATAACGGCCAGTGCTCCATCGGGCGTAGCCTTCGCGCAGATGGCGCGTTTGTGCGCTTGGCTACTCCTTGATCAGGCGCCGGCAAGATCAGATTGGTACGCTCTTGCGGCGGACGCATTGTGGTTTAACGCGCGTCCATTCAGCTGAGCAGCAGGGCCGACGGACCGGCGCCATCGTTGCCGCAGCTAAAACACACCACCAATGCCTATGCCGCCACTGATGTCTGGTGGGGGGGGCGCGGGGCGTCTCGGGGCGGTCTGCGAGCGTTTCGCAGTCTTGCCTCCGGGACTGGGACGCGCGGTGACGGCGTCCGAGGCTACTTTAGCCGGCTTGGGCTTCACGATGACCGGCTGCTTGCAAATCCTGCCCGAGCGCAGAAAGAGATCGCCGAGCAGTCCGACGCTTGGCTCTGCCGTCGTTACGACCTGCTTGGTATTTCTGTAGTAGTCGGTGAGAGCACGGACTGAGCCCTTGCCCCAATCCCCATCGACCTGCATCCGGTAGCAACCCAGGCGACGAAGTTCCGTCTGAATATTGCGCGCCAGATCGCCCGTCTTGTCCTTGTCCGGCTCGCCCGCGGATGCCCCCACGATAAGGGTTTCGAGACCAGAGACGACACTTCGGCGGGCGTCTTCAACTCTTTCGTTTGGAGACAGATTGGCGACCTGAGTGCCAACCGGCTCCGGCAAGACGGCTGACGGTGCCGGAATCTCGACCGAGCGCAACGTCTGTCCAACGATAAGCACGGCGGTTTGCAGGTCATTGGAGGCAAGTTCGACCTGCAATCTCTTCTTTGCTGTGGGGTCTGCCAGGATACGTGAAAGGCTTGCGCTCAACTGTGCTGGATCGAGTACCTGTTGCTCCGTGAAGTAGAACTGCTCGCGCAGGTTCGATTGATCCCACGGCACTTGACGGCCGACCGTCAGCGCTTCGGTTTCGTTGCGTACGCGGATCATCATGTCTGAAATGCTGAGCCCGGGGATCTCGAGGTTCTTCAGCAGAGCAACGGTGAACGGGCTGTTTTCACCGCCGCCGTCGGCCGTGACATTGCCGGGCTGAGTGGCAAAGGCAACGAACGTGTTTTCGCCGACTTCAACTTGCGCCAGACCATTGCCGGACCCGGCGCCGAGCGGATTGTTGCGGCACGCGTCCAGGAATATGAACGTCTGGCGGTCGCGGCGCCCGAATCTTGCGATCACATCATTCAGCTTGATGGCGGTGGCGGTCAGTTTTTCCAGGCTTTCAGGATCGGGCGTATCGACCGGGAGCAGGTAGTTTTCGCCGTTTAACTGCACGCCATGACCGGCGTAGAAAATCAAAACTGCGCTGACCGTAGGCAGCCTTGCATCGGCTTCTCGAAGGAGCTTGGAAAATCCTTCGCTCGAAAGATCGGTGCCCGTCAGGACTTCGAAATTTAGCCGCTTCAAGCTCTCTGATAGCCTTGTGGCGTCGTTCACAGCATTGGGCAGATGCTCAAGTCGGCTGCTTTGATAGTTCGAATTGCCGATGACAATCGCCAACCGGTTGGGCGGCTGCGGCGAGGGGGTCTGCTCAACCGCGGCGCGAGCGCCAGCCGAGCCAAGAAGCAGGAAAAGCAGAAACAGTGGGACACGAAACAGAAGTCTGTTGCAGTGGGTCATGTCAGCATGCTCGCTCCAGCCTGCCTCAATCTTGGTCCAGCAACCTTCCAACCGCACCACAACGCAGGCCACAATCGGGCCTGAGCGCCTGCCCCATGCCGGCGAAGGTCACCAAAATTTATACCAAGAAACCTGTCAAGGATAGGGAAAAGGGATCTGTATGCGCTCGGTGATTGGAGTGAGGAGGACAACATGCCTCTTGCGCGGCCCGATATGGAGCGGCCAACAAAGCGGATTAGGCGATCGCTGTAACCGGGCCACAGACTGGCCAAGCATATCAATCGGGATACTCGCCAACCGAGAGCAAGTGTTCTATTGTGTCTGTGGACGCCGCATGATCGGACGTCGATACGCCAGTCGGGTTCGGCGGGCAGGGGGTTCCATGTTCGAGATCCTCGGATTTTGGTCGAAAGCACGGCCAAGCTGGCGCGCCACAAAGGCGCTCGGTTTGACCATTGTGCTGTCCGCGGTCATTTTGTCCGGATTGGGAACCGCGAACGCGCAGACAAACTGGACGCTCGATCCGACTGCTTCGGTCCTCACCTATCAGTCGGTCAAGAAGAACACGATCGTCGAAACCAACAAGATCAGGAATATTTCGGGCAGCCTTACTTCGGACGGAGACGCCAAGGTCACCTTCGACCTCAACTCAGTCGATACGGGGGTCGACCTGCGCAACGTCCGGATGCGGTTCCTTTTCTTTGAGACCTTCAAGTTTCCAACCGCCGAACTGACGGCGAAAGTGGATCCGGCGGCATTTGCCGACCTCCCCACCAAGCGACGTATGAAGGCAGTTCTCCCATTCCGTCTCAACATGCATGGGGTCGACAAGGATCTTGAGGCCGATGTCGTGGTGACCATGGTCAGCGACAACATGGTCTCGGTCGCCTCGGAGGCCCCTGTCGCGGTGCATGTGGAGGACTTCGGTCTATTGCCCAATGTCGACAAGCTCCAACAGGCGGCCAATGTGACTAATATTGTTCCCACCGCGTCGGTGTCGTTCGACTTTGTTTTCACCGCCGACGGCAGCAAGCCAGCCCTCGCCCAGACCGTTGCGGCAAACACTGAGGTCGGGCCTGTGGCCACCGATGCGGCGAAGACCAACTTCAGCGATGAGGAATGCCTCAACAGGTTTGCGGTGCTGTCCCGCACCGGGGCGATCTATTTTCGCCCCGCGAGCGCGCGGCTCGATACCCAAAGCCGGCCGCTCCTTGCGGAGGTCGTCGGTGTCGTCAGCAAATGCCCAGGCCTAAAGGTCGAAGTTTCCGGACATACCGATGCCGATGGACCGGTTGCAGAGAACAAGCATTTGTCGGAGCGCAGGGCCCAGGCAGTGGCCGACGCCATTGTTGGGGCGGGCATTCCGCGTACGCAGATCACGGCGACAGGCTACGGCGAGGAGCGCCCAGTCGCGGCCAACGACACGCCGAAGAACAAGGCGCTCAATCGGCGCATCGAGTTTTCCGCTACCAAGCTCGTCAACTGAGGAAGGATTTGTTGTCCCGGTGGGTTTCGATCTAATCGCCCGTCGCAGTGGCCTTGTTCGCGCAATCGGGCTCGCGGCGGTTGCGCTGCTTTTCACCTTGACGGCAGCCAATGCCGAACGCCGTACAGCGCTGGTGCTTGGCAACTCCCAGTATCAGCATGCCCCGGCACTCACCAATCCGGTGCGCGACGCCAAGGCCATGGCCGAAAGCCTGAAAGATCTTGGTTTTGAGGTCGTTTCGGGCTTCGATCTGACCAAGTTGCAGACCCAGACGACAATAGCGCAGTTCGCAAAGCAAGTGCGCGGGGCAGACATCGCGCTTTTCTTCTATGCGGGCCATGGCTTGCAGGTCTCAGGCAGCAATTACCTTCTTCCGGTCGATGCCGCGCTGGAGGACGAGACC
This sequence comes from Mesorhizobium sp. ESP-6-2, assembly GCF_020164675.1. Taxonomy (NCBI): domain Bacteria; kingdom Pseudomonadati; phylum Pseudomonadota; class Alphaproteobacteria; order Hyphomicrobiales; family Phyllobacteriaceae; genus Mesorhizobium; species Mesorhizobium sp. ESP-6-2. The sequence continues at coordinate 52,593 of NZ_JAIUGT010000010.1, read as the reverse complement.
TCGCTCGACTTCGAGGCGGTGCCTGTAGATTTTATTTTACGGCAGATGTCGCGTGAGACCAGCATAAGGCTGATTTTTCTCGATGCCTGTCGTGACAATCCCCTTGCCGAGGTGTTGGCAAAAACCGCCGGCGTCAAGGGAGCAAAAAGCGGCCTTGCAGAAATCCCGATCGAGAATGGTGGCGCCGGCACGCTTGTCGCGTTCGCCACCAGCCCAAATCAGGTCGCCTATGACGGATCGAGCGAACATTCGCCGTTCACCTCGGCGCTGCTTGCGCATATGGGCGAAACGAATGTGTCCATCAGCGAGGCAATGAACCGTGTTACCGCCGATGTCTTCAGGACAACCGGCGGCAAACAGCGCCCTTGGAGCAATGTCTCGCTGACCACTGAGGTCGTCCTGCACAAGGTCGATCTCAACGCGCCGCTGATTGTGGGCGAGGCGAGTGCCCCGGAAAGCGGCTCGGATATGCGCAACGCCACGGCCAATCCGGCGGGCTCCGCTGACGAGAGCGGACTTGCACTCAATATGCTCCGTCAGAAAATCCCAAAGCTTGCCTCTGACGACCCCATCTTTTTCGACCGTCCGATCAATTTCGGTGATCCCGAAATCGATGGGAAAAGTATTGCGGAACTCATAAACGGCGAGCCACGCTTTAGTCCGGTGGAGGGCCTCGACAATTCGGTATGGAAAGGCAAGCATTGCAACGGCTGCCACGATTGGAACGAGACCCGGCTGTGTGATCAGGCGAAGAATTTCGCCACCAACGACGTCTCCGTTCTGCGCTTGCAGCATCCGCTTGGGACACGTTTCAAGGTGGCGCTCGCCAAGTGGGCTCAAGGTGGCTGCAAGTAGGCGGCTCGGGAAGGCATCCGACCAAATTTCCGTCTTGGTGAATGCTCTAGTATGCGTCCGCTGATTGGTGCAGTGCCTCGATCTCGGCCATCTGGATGCCCATTTCGACGAACGCCGACAGCACGGAAAAACGGTCGGCGAGCGCGACACGTGCGAGGCCGGTCAGAATTCCGGCACTGATCGCATGGGCAAGAGGAAATGGTTGCAGGGCCGATACCGACGTCGCGTCCATTTCAGCACCGTCTTCATGCGATCCCGCAGCCAAGGCAATCCAGCCGACGGGGGTTGTTGGCGGCCTCGCCGCTGCCGCTATGAGATCTGCTCGATGGCGGGGGCTGTCCGGTTCGCCCACCCAGTCACGAACAAGGGCGAGCAACTCGTGATCGGCCTGATCGAACCGGTCGCTTAGGTGGCTGAGGCATTCGTGGGCCCACCAGACCGCAGCCCGCTCGGGAAGCAGGTAGGCGCAAAATGTAATCGCTTCCTCGGGAATACCCCCGGCGAGGAGGTCACGGCAAAATGCGAGCGAGGGCTGTTCGGTTGGTGGAGTCCGCATCTCCTTGCCAATCGCGGGAAACGCCGTGAAAAGGTCCCGTGCCGTTTTGAATCGGAGCCCATTGACCATGAACGCCACGCTTTCATCCAGGAGCTTTGGCCACTCAAGCCTCCGGCGCGGCGCGGGTCAAGTCTCAAGCCGTGCCGCCTCAAAAACAGTCGAGCCGATTTCGCCTCCGACGTTGGCGACAGACAATCGCGCTGGAATTTGGTATGCTGCCGGTCAATTAAAATCGGATGCTCGAAATCGGATACTCAAACAGGAGGAGCGCTATGCTGTGGAAACGTTCAGTCTTTGTGTTGGCGGTCGTGTGTTTCTCGACCCATGCCAGCGCCGACCCGGCTCGAAAATCAGAAGACATCGTGAAGTTTTTTGCCGGTGCAGCTAACCTTGGCAAGTCTCGAGGAATTTGTGTTGGCTCCGAAGAGGAGTGCAAAAGCAAGAGGACGCCAGATGCGCAAGAAGGAGGCAAATCCAACCTCGACATGCTGATCAATTTCGGGTTGGACTCCGCCGAGCTCGACGCGACTGCTCGAGCTGAGCTCGAAGAGTTCGCCAAGGCGTTGAAGGACAACCGGCTGAGCACTTTCAACTTCGTGGTCGAAGGCTATACCGACGCCACCGGCACGGTGCACTACAACCAAGGCTTGTCACAACGAAGAGCGAAATCGGTAGCGGCCTTCCTGACGGCCAGCGGTATTGAGCCCGCGCGCATCAATGCCGTGGGCATGGGCGAAAACAACCCGCGCAACGCCAACCCGTACGATCCTGCGAACCGCCGCGTGGAAATGCGGATAAAGACACAATAGCCGTTCCAAACTGCGCGGCGGCCGTAGGCGGCAACAGTCTCGGTGTGAGAGACCTAGGCCGCGACGGGATGCTCAGAGCGTAGCCTGGATCGAGCCTATGAGGGCCGAAATGGCGTGCTTGTACTTTTCGAACTCCGGCGATGTCTGACGGATTTCGGTGGTGGTGGTTTGCGAGCTGACGTTGGTGGCCAGACGGCTCAGCTTCTGGCCCATTTTTCTTTCGGCCCAGTCCACCACATAACTGGCTGTCTTGCCGGTGAGAAAGGGGTTGGCCTGGATGACGGCCGATCCCAGCACAGCGCTCAGTTGCGCCGATCCTGCTGCCGACAGCACCTGATGTGCGCCTTCCATTCCAAGGAAATGACAAAGATAGAGTCGGCCCGCCGTGATCTGGTGACCGCGCTGACGAAGGTAGGCCTCGCCTTCGCGCGCCAGATTGCGCACCATCTCTCGCGAAATCGTGGCGTCGTAGCGCAGAGCGAGCAGGTCGGCGGTCGAAAGGGAACGGGCAAGCTCCGGGCGGTAGGTATTCATCATCCTGATCCACGTCTTCGTTATGAACTGGCCAGCGCCGGTTGCAGAAGAATTAGGATTCTTGGCGCGAGCACTGCCGCCACTCTCGACATGAACGATGCGCTCGGTGAGCGTTTCGACGGCGGAGTCGTCTGGGGCGACAGCGGTAACCGTGCCCAAGGGGTCGATTGCCTCGCCATTTTGATAAAGTTCGAAATGCAAATGAGGTCCGGTCGAAAGCCCGGTGGTGCCGATATAGCCGATGATGTCGCCGGCCTTCACCTTGGTGCCGGCGCCGCCTTCGATTGCAAATTTCTGCATATGGGCATAACGCGTCTCACGGCCGTTTTCGTGCGAGATCTTGACCAGATTGCCATAGCTTCCCCCGTCGCCCTGGAAGGTGATCTCGCCATCGAAGGCGGCTGCGATCGGTGTGCCCACGGGCGCCGCCCAGTCGACGCCCTTGTGGATGCGCACGGTCCCAAGGATGGGGTGCTTGCGTGGCCCGAAGGTGGAGGTCATGACACCATTGACCGGCGTGACCATGCCATTGGTGACTGTCAGCGAGCGAACCTGATCATCACCCGTCACGCACGCAAACTGGCCGTCGCTTTGCTGGAAAACGAAACAGTCGAGGCTATTTTCGCTCCCCTGGACACCCACATAAAGCACCCGCCCCGCCTCCTCGTTCTTGTCGCGTGGCGTCTGCGAATAGATCAGCACCAGACGCTGATCCTCACTTGCAAAGGCGTCCAGGTCCTGTCCTCGCGACAGGTACATGATCGCCTCGCCGATCACACTGGTCGGAACACTGTTGCGGGCTGCTGTCGAATAGATGGCGTCGAGCAGACGGTACTGTCGTTTGTGAGTGCCTTCTTCCTGTGCGCCCGAATAGTTGAACAGATCTTCGCGGACCCAAGGATCAACCCCCGAGACGAATGCGCCAGCGGCGTCACGCGTCAGCGTGCCGACAAACACGTTCCTGGCGTAGATCGAAACCTGCATCAGGGACATCGTTGTCGTCTCGCGCTTCGGCCTGAACCCGCGCATGGCAACGACGTAGCCCGCTTCCAGACCGTCCCGGTTGAAAACCGCCTTGAGGGCCTCTCCTGCCAGCTTGGCATCGTCTGCGGAGAAATGCGCGTCCAAGGCTACGCTATCCAGAGTGCGATCGTTGAGGACCTTCACGAACGTGTCTTCAGTCGCCTCGAACCGCTGATACTCATTCGTGACGGCCGCCACGCTCGTATTGTTTTCGATCTGGGTCTTCTGGAATGTCGGTAGGGCTGCATCGCCTGCATCGATCGTCTCACCCCAGCCCGCTTCGGGATCGTCGGCATCCGCCTTTTGATTGGAACTGGCCTCAAGATTGCTCGTGGCAGGCGACGGCTGAAGATCGTTCTGCAGATCGCTGGATGGCGCGTCAGGCGTGTTCCGTTGTGCCTGGAAGAATGCGAAATCCTCCTGCGTCGAGGGTATTGTCGTCATGAATTTTTCGCTGGCGCTCAGCATGACGTCGGACAGGACTTCGATCTGGGGCGAAACGCCGGCCTGTTCGAGTTCTGCGGGGCGCGGGAGCACTCTGCCCTTCGTTGCGGCCCCGGCATCTGGCGCAAGGGTTATCCACATCGGGTCCCCCGCCAGGTCGATAATGGCGGGCACGTAGATGGATGCGTCGGCCGGCACATCGTCCGCTCCCTCGACGGCGTGCAACTCCTCGTCTTCGTCGCCGAATGACCAATAGTCGGCTGTAAGGTAGAAACCGGCGGCAACGGAAAGCAGCAAAGCCAGGACCATGCCCGCCGTGAGCCTGCGCCATAGCGTGCGCCGGCGAAGGGCGGCGCGCGCCTGCTTCTTCTGCCTGAAGCTCGTGTCGAGATGGTGCGTCACGGATTGCTTCCGGTCAGGAAGAACGTCCACCGTACTTGTTCGAGCGTATCGACTTCGAGAAATTGCGCGGCGATGTGGCCGCGCTGCCAGCATTCGTCAATGCCACGGATCGAGAAACGTCGCCGATCGATGCACATTTCGATCGATCCTGTGAGGATGGCGTGACCAAACACGTCCGTTGCATAGATGTAGACGTAGCGGTTGGTCAGCTCCTCCCGGATGACGTTCACGCATTGATTTGCTCCAATGGTCCACCAGCCGTCGGTCTGGTCCGCATCGTCGACTTTCTGGCCGACGGCGAGATTGACGACATCGAGTGTCTGATTGCAGACCGTGAACTCGGCTCGCGCTTGGCTGGACGACAGCACGGCCAGCAGTGCGGCGCCCAAGATGACTGCTAGCCTGCTGCGCCGGGTCAGGGCAGATAAGGCCCGCACCGGATCATCCTGCTTGCCAGGCAGGGCGGCAGACAAGTGGGACAAACACGAGCAGCGGCGTTCCATCGGCGCCCATGCTATCCGCCGAGCCGAAAATACTTGGCAGTGGCTGAGAACTGAGATCCGTCGGTTTCGATTTCCTCGAGGATTTTCGGCAACAGCTCCGAAGCCGGCGTCGGATTGGAGAACGAAGCCGCCTGAATGTCCTGAGGGCCAGTGATGACGAGTATTATCTGCGGCACGGATTTTCCAGCAGCCTTGTCGGCGGCGCCGAGACCAATTGGGATCCTGAAGGTCGCCTTGTCCGATTCTGCGACGACGCGGTCGTCGAGATTGAAAACCATGCCTTTGTGATCGATCAGCAGGACGCTGGAAATGAGCCCGCCACGCGTCATCAATGTGCCGCTGATTGGCGTGCCGTTCGGCACAGATGTCCGGTCAAGCACAAGCTTCGGCTGGGCGTTCTCAGTCTGCCCAAGAAAGCGCAGAAAATTGGTTACCTCGCATTGGCTTGGCTCAATGAGGCGGACGCTGATGTCCGGTTCGACATGGAATTTTGCCTGGAAGTCGGCGAGCATGCGCTCGAATGGCTGGACCGCCGTGCCAAATCCTTCGATCGCGGCGGCTTTGTCGCTAGCAGACGTCACGGCAGCATAAAAACAGTCACCGCCGCCGAAGTGGCGAACCCAGGCAGTTCGTTGCGCGATATCGTCGACGCTGGCGGGCATCGCTGGTTTGGGGACGTTCAACGCCACGACGGGTTGGTCCGGCTGTTTGATTGTCGGCAACCCAGAATTTTGGCTGTCGGCGTTGGCGATGACCGGTGGGGCGGCATTGGATTTGGGTTTCGGTGTTGGGGGTGCCGGCGGCGGATTCGTCCGTAGCTCGGGCGTTTTGGCCTCGACAATCTCTGGCTGAGGCGGCGGTGGTGTTTGGACTGCTTCGGCTGGTGGCAGGGTTGGGGCGGTCGCCTCTGACGGCGACACCGGCGTTTGCCTATCGGGGGCCATCGCATCGGATCGGATCGGCGGTGCCTTTTCGGGCGGCTGCGCGTCCGTCGCGGGTGGCTTTGGCGGGACCTCGGTCCGCAAGGGGAGGTCGACGGGCTTGGCCGCCGGCGGCTTTTGCGCTGCCACAGCATCAGGCAGGTCCTCAGCCGGTGGTGTGGAGGCCCGCCCTTTCGGCTGCGCAGGCGGAACCGCTTTTGGCGGCGCGCGGGTGTTACCGACAGTGTGCGTCGGAGCGGGCTTCGGCGTTTCGGGCGCGGGCCTTGCTGGCTCGGCAGCGGAAAGCGACGTCGTGCCCACGGTCGGCGTCGCGGGCATCATGATGCCGTTCAGATAGAGGCCGCCCCCAGAGGCGACAGCCAGCGTCGCCAAGGCGGCGAGCGTGATGGTTCGGGCCTTTGTGGGTCGGCCAGGCACATCAGCCGTGCCCGCCCCCGAGGCGAGGACGGCCGGACGTGGCGGCCCAGACAAAAGCGGGGGCCGCATATGCTCGACAAAGCGCTGCCCGCCTGCACCCGTCGCGGGCACATTGTCATGTCGCTCGACTTTCGGCGGCCGGGCCTCATTCTTGCTTTCCGGAGCAGAGCCTTGCCCTGTGCGCTTCAGCCCCGGCTGTTCGCGGAGCGTGACGGAAGGCGGCCGCATTGTCGCCTCTTCGTCACGGGTCATTCTGGCGACTTCCGCCATGCTGACCGGCCGGTCCCGCGGATCCGGTTGCAGCATGGCTTCGACTATGCCGCGAAAATCATCGTCGATATCGGAAAGATCGGGCACAGTCCGGCGCTTTTCGATGACTTCGAACTGCGAGCCGCTCATATCGATCGGCTTGCCGCGCAAAGCGGCGACCAGCACCAGCCCCAGGCTGTAGATGTCGGACTGCTCACTGACGTCGCCACCGTAGAGCCCGAGTTGCTCGGGTGAAACGTAGTTGTACTTTCCCGCGAACTTTCCGCCGATCAGGGTTTCTCCGCCCACGGTCGCCGAGCGTGCGATACCGAAATCGATGATCTTTGCACGGTCAACCCGGTCTCCCGGCAGGATGATGTTATCTGGCGAGAGGTCGCGGTGTATTGCTCCGGCCTGGTGCACAGCGCTTAGGCCGGATGCGAGGCGGTGGCAGAGCTTGCGTACCTCTGCCGTCGGCATCGCCCCACGCCGCATGATGTCGAACAGCGATGCGCCGTCGACGAATTCCATGGCGAGGTAGGGCCGACCGATGCCCGGATCGATCGTGAAGACGTGATAGCGTACGACCGCATCATGCGAGAGGTGATTGAGGATAGTCGCCTCTTTGCGAAACAAGGACAAGATCGTTTGGTCGCGGGCGAACTCTGGCAAAACGATCTTGATGGCGACATGGTCGCCGGTCTGGATGTTGTGGCCCCGGTAGACCTCGCCCATGCCGCCGAATGCGATCCGCTCGTCAAGTTCATAGATGCCGCTGAGTTGCGTCCCCACGACGGTGTTGGCTGCGCCGGGCGATATCCGCGTCTTGTCGTCCTCGCTCATCAGCGTCGCCCCTCTGCTTTGGACAGATCCGGACGAGGCGATTGTCTAACGTGCCCGCCGCCGATCTTCACAAGCACGACGGTCACATTGTCAGTCCCGCCACGCGCCAGAACCATTTCCAGCAGGTTTTCGCAGGCCGCCTGAGCTGTTGCGGACACGGTCGCTGCCTTGATTTCGGCATCGGTGACATGCGCCGTTAGGCCATCCGTGCTCAACACAAAAACGTCACCCGGCAAGATTTCGCCTTGCTGGAAATCGATGACAACCTCGTCGTTGACGCCGACCGCCTGGGTAATGACATTGCGGCGCGGCCAGGTGAGCGCTTCGGCTTCGGTGAGCATGCCTGTGTCGAGGAGCTCCTGCACTTCGGTATGATCTTTCGAGATCTGCGAGATCTCGGCGTCGCGGATCAGATAGACGCGGCTGTCACCAGCCCAGAGGCAGGCAAACCGCCCGTCCATGACCAGTAGCGCAGCGAAAGTGGAGCCGATTGTTATGCCGCGCGATTCGGATATGCCGCGGATCTCGGCATTGGCCCTGCTCAGCCTGTCCTCGAAGCGCGCCCGAAGATCAGGTGCGGAGCTTGCAATGCCGATCGTTGCAAGGTGATCGACGATACTGGCTGAAGCGACCTCTCCGGCGTCGTGCCCACCCATTCCGTCGGCAACCGCCCACAGGCCAGTTTGGGGCTCGACCAGGTAGTTGTCTTCGTTGAGCTCCCGCACGCAGCCTCTGTGGCTGACGCCGAAGCTTTCAACGGGAAGGGCGACATTGTTCAATTTGCCACCAAACGCTTCTTCAGCGTCCTCCGCGGCGCACCTTCGGGCGCGCGCTCACGCCACTTTGCCATAGGCTCAGCCATTAAAGTATCGAAAACTAAAATATGTTTGCGTCTGGTTGTGCGCTTCGGCGGCTTGCTATCCAACATCTGCGTCTCAAAACGCCTTGGGACAGGTGAACCCGGAAAGGGCAGGGAGCAAGAAGGGGTTGGTGCCCGAACCTGTCTGGATCGTATAGGTGACGTCGCGGCCGCCGATCACGAAGCGGGCCTGCTGGCTTCCGTCATTGCCGGTGATGGCAGCCTTGTCCAGAAGCCGCTTCAGGGCCCACGGCCCTTCGAACTGGATGGCGGAATCGCGGCCTGGCATTTCCGGCGTCAGGTTTAGACTGGCGGATCCCGAAGCTGTGCCGATCGGCCAGGCCACCGTGCCTGGTCCGTTGCCCGTTTGGTTGCTCTGGATAGTCTGACCGTCGACATCGAGTATCGCCGTGTCGGCATCGCCATGCAGGGAGAAGGGTGTGAAGGTGATGCTGACGGAGGGCACTGAACCGCCCGATGGAAAAAAGGCATTGCGGATTTCCGCGGCGAGCTGGAAATCCTTCAAGGTCGATTTCGACAGGTCACGTCCAAAGCGCGCATCTTGTTTCCAACTCCAGTCCTGGCCGGTCATGTCTATCAGCGATGCAAGATATTGTGCGAAGAACCGGTCCATCAGCCCGCCCGGGGCGAACAGTTTCGCGAAATCCTCCACCGCGATATCCTGCGTGCCGTTGCCGTCGAAGGGGTAACGACCGTTGATCACTGCCTCACAGGGTACTGTGACCGCCTGGTCAAGTACCTGGTTCAAGTTTGCCACCGAGGTTTCGGCGACGTTGCCTTCAAACTCATCTGCCGTCGCGTCGACCATCCGGCCGAGCTGCTTGGGCAGACGCGAGACATTGGCGCGAAGGGTCGCTACTTGCAGCTGCAAATTGCTATTGACGCGCTCCATCTGCGAAGGAACGTCGGCCGCCAGTCGCAGGCTTTGGTAGATATCGCTGAAGTTCTGAGTCAGTGCATCGATTGGGCGGTGTCCGGCAGGGCCGTTTACCAAGGTCTGGAAGGATCTGAACCGCGCTTCAATGTTCGCGCCCGGACTCAGGTTTTGTGCGTCAGCGGACCTTGTGCCGGCGCGACCTTGCGATTTGCCTTTGGCGATGTGTATGCCGATGCGGGCCAGGCCCTTGGCTAAATCAACGGCGCTCCGTTGCTGGTTTGGAGCCGTGCCTGCTTCGGCCTCGACGCCCGGACTGTCACCTGGATCATGCGTCAGAGCCGTTTCATTGGCGATCGCCGCAAACAGCCGCTTTATTGGCGAGGTAGGGGAAGCAGCGGCTGAAAGGGCTATGTAGTGGGGCTTGTCTGCCAGCATCGTCTTGAATTTCAACTGGTCGAGAACGCTGTTCCACGCTGCGGCGAACTCCTTCCCGTAACGATCGAGAAGTTCGGGCCCAAGCTCGAGCAATCGCTGATCGATGTCGCCCTGTTCGCCGCCGCCACCGAGGACCCATTGTTCGTCGACAAGCATCTGCGCAAGGCGCGAAAGCTGGGCAAGGTAGAATTTGTTGAAGCCGGCATAGGTGTAGATCCCGGGAACGCGAAGGCCCGACACATCACTGCCGTCGGTACGCTCGAACAGCAGCTGCGCTTCCGGGCCACCTTTGGAGGAAACGGAAAAGTCATCCAGCGCGGCCGCGTATGCTGCCGACCTGATCAAAGCGGTCGCTCGATCGGCAAGGCTCATGCGACCGAGAGAGCGTTGGGCGGCTTCAACAAGCGGCTGGTTCAGTTCGAAAATGGGATCATAGGCGTCGTCCAATGCAAGCATTGCGCGCAGATGCTTTTCGAGGTGGCCGCGTCCTTCTCGGTTGTTTTCGCCTGGGTATCGGTTCTGTTCCCAATCCTGCTTCATCCAGGAAACGATCAGCGCGTCATCGACCTTCGGTGCCTGGCCGCCAAGCATCAAGTAGATTTTCAAAGGTTCATAGAGTGCGACGGGATCGCCCATCTTGGCTTGGATCGTACGCTCCGCCTGAATGAGCAGGCGCGAGCGGAACATGCGTTCCAGCGCTTGCCGATAAGCCGTTTCGGATGCCGAAAGAAGTCTCTCCCGCTGACTGAGGCCGAATGTCTCTCTGACCGGTGTCGGCAAGCCGCCGATATCGAACCCGGCCGGCAGGTCGCGCAATTGGTCGAGCGGGCCGATGACGTTTTCCAGGTCGACATCGCTCACCGTCGTCGCTTTGAGCAGCTTATCAGCTGTTTCGCGATATTGGGCTACGGCCTGGGCCGTGGAGGCGATGAGCGAGCGGTTGGCCGCGAAGCTCACGGCCAGCGCCCCCAATATGACGGTTGCGGTCAAAGCAATTGCGGCAAGCCCGCAATATCTGACGATCGCCGCCCGCCGGTCAGCTGATCTGTCGGATGAAACCCAACCGGATTCGGCAAAAATGACGTCCGTCAGCAGATCGTGCAGAAAGAAGCTTTTGCCGGTTCCGGAGAGATGAGGTCGGGAGTTGCTGCCGAAATCGCGACCAATGGCGCCCAGCACCTGATCGATCGGCGTTCCTTCTTGCGTGCCTGACGAAAAATAGAATCCGCGCAGGCTGACATTGACCTGGGTGCGCACCGGGTCGAACACGCCGGTTACAAAATTCGCAATTCGGCCCTTGAGGGCGCCGAACTGTGCCGGGAAGCCAAATATGGCGATCCGCGTGACCGGATCGGTTTCTTCCTGGAGGCGGTCGGTCATCTCCTCCGCCAGTCGATTTGCCAGCGCATCGAATTCGGCGGGGGCCTGGCCGGACATGTTTCTGTCGCGCTCTGCGGTCTGGAATGTGGCTCCCCATACTTTGCGTCTGCGTGGCTCATCGAAGCCGCCGAAATAATCCATGAACCCCGAAACAAGATCAGCCTTGGTGAAAAGCAGATACACTGGAAACTGGATTTTCAGCGTCTCGTAGATTTCTCGCAGGCGGCTGCGTATCTCGGCGATGTGCGTATCCAATTGCTGGTCGTCGAAGCTGATGAGATCGGCCAGGCTGATGGCCAGGATGACACCGTTTATCGGTTGCCTGGTGCGGTATCTCTTGAGCAGCGACAAGAAGGCGAGCCAGCTCTTGTTGTCGCGTTCAGCGTTGGAATCTTGCGTCGTGTAGCGCCCGGCCGTGTCGATCAGCACGGACTGGTCGGTGAACCACCAGTCGCAGGAGCGAGTGCCCCCAACGCCAGCCACCGGCTGAGCATCCCCCGAACCGGCAAGCGGAAAATTCAGACCCGAATTGACCAGGGCCGTCGTCTTGCCCGCGCCCGGCGGGCCTATGACGACGTACCAGGGGATCTCATAGAGGAAGTTGCGCTTGCCGCTAGATCGCTTGAGGGCAGCCACGGCCTCATTCATGCGCGCTTCAAGCACCCGCGAGTCGTCGCTGGGGTCGTCATTATGTGCAACGGCAGTCTCGAGCTTTTTTTGCGCCCTTCTCGCTTGCCAAAACCGCAGCCCATAAAAAACGACGAATACTGAGGCGATCACACAAATGATGGCCACGCGCCGCCAGGCAGGTCCCAGAGGAGGAGTATCGGCGAAACGGATCAACGGCCCCGCAAACCAGACTGCCGCGGCGAAACCGGCCAGCGCCATCATGCTGAATATCCGCAGCAGCCACAGCCTCATCGGCGCTGCCAACAGAACGCGTTCATAATGTCTCTTCCTTGGCGATCATCACATCGACACGGCGGTTCTTGGCGCGGCCTTCCGCCGTCGCATTGTCGGCGATCGGCTCGTCCTCTCCCTTGCCATCGACCGTTAACCGCGATGAATCGCTGAATTTCGATGCCATCATAGTTTCGACAGCCCTCGCCCGGGCGACGGAAAGGTCGTAGTTGGACTTGAACGGGCCCGATCTTCGCGGCTTCACATTGTCCGTGTGGCCGACAATCCGGATTGGACCAGGTTCGGGCTCCAAGGCTGCGGCGATATCCGCAGCAATGGGCTGGAATTCCGGCTTCGCTTCGGCCCTGCCGGACTGGAACAGCAGAAGATTATTGATTTCCACCACGATGAAGTCGCCCTTCGTGCCGATGGTCAGCGCACCGCCTTCGACGTCCTTGGCCAGTGCTGAGCGAATGCGATCGATCTGCTTGGTTGTGGCCGCGGATGGGGTGACTTTCACCGGCTCAGCCAATGGCGCGACGCTAGCTCGTTCAATGGTGACTGGTGTGGAGGGATTGAGTGCCAGCAGTGCGTCAGCGGTGGCCTCGCCTTCATTGGTGATGAAGACCCGCAACGCGAAGAACGCCGCTGTCAGCAGCGCCGACGCCGCTGCCGCAACGACCCAGAGCGGCAGACGGGCCGACGGCTGCGCCATCGTCGCCGCCAGACCCTGCCAGCGCGGCGAGATGTCCTCACTGGCGCGCGCTCTGAAGTAGCGAAGCGTCTCGTAGACGTCGCGTCTAACGCGTTCGAGGTTGTTTTCTTCTCGCGTCAGGCCTCGATATTGGCCCTCAAAACCCAGCGACAGGCAGGCATGCATCAGTTCGAGCAGATCGTAGTGCTTCTCGGGATCGGCCAGGATCTTGTTGAGTGCTTCATAGAAGCCTGTTCCAGCAGACGCGGTGTGAAAGAACTGCGACAGCATGCTGTGCCGCGCCCAGGCGTCGGTTTGCGGCCAGGGTAGGTTGCCGATGAGATCGTCGGCGGTTTCGCACAGGGCAAATTTTGCAATCCGGCTATCTTCTTCGGCAACCCCTGATTTCTCCAGCGTTCTGTCGAACTTCTCAATCGCTTCGGCGACATGGTCAGCCAGCAGCCCCGCTTGCCTCTTGATCGGGACAAGCCTGAGCCGGCCGAGCAGCACCAACAATGGTGCAGCGGCTGCAAGGATCGGGTTTGCGGCGCAATAAGTGACGTTGGCCGTGGCACCGACCAGGATCTCCTGCCGGATGGCTGGCGTCGGCACTGCCGCGGAAGCGCCGAGTTCTGCCGCGCCGGACCGAGCGCCTTGATCAATTACGGTCCCAGATATCCAGCCCGGCGCATTGCGCCGGCCGATGCCGGGATCGAACACCGTTGATTCCTTCACCCCCGGGGGCAGCCCGCCATCCGCGACAGGCTCCTGAGGGGACGGCGTTGGTTTCGGCTCACGCCTTGAAGCGGCGCGAATGACGGTCTTGCCCGCGGGGCCGAAAGGATCCTCCTTCGAGCTCATCGCCTACCGTCCCGCACGCGGCGCCAGAGCATCGCAACACGGATTGTGATCGGGCAAAGGAAATTCAGGCGCTGCTGCCCAGGGCTGTGTCCGCAGCAAAGTGGGCTGAAAGACGCTATCCCGCCGTAACATGACATTGCCGCAGACCCCAGGTCAATCAACCTTACCCGATTGGCGAACTGTCGTATGTGATTGTAATCTTAGAAAACGTCGATTGGAACCAATGCCGTGCACCGAAGCGATTTTCTTCGCCGACGACCGCACCGCGGCGGCCTTGGAGCAGTCTATTTGTGCTTTGCGGCCTTTGCGTAGGCCTCACTGAAATAGGCCAGGAATATGTCCAGCATGCCGTTTTCGTGTGCTTCCTCCATGGTCCGCCACATCGCGACATAGGCATCCCAGGCTTGGTTCTTCTTCGACGTAAACGAGGTAGGGGGAAGTTTCCTGCCGATCGCCTCAGGCGACAGGTCGTCAAGCAGCCGGGAGAGCGCGGCTTGCATTGCGGCATAGGTGGCAAGTTCGTGCGTCTTGAGATCACGGAATGCGTCTTCAATACTGCGCCTAGCATCAAGATAGCCGGCCCGGCGACGGGCGAACATAATTTCGAGGATGTCGTCGGTTGCTGGGACGAATTTCAGCGGATTGTTGTCGGCGGCGCTGATCATCGTCCGTTGTGGGCTCTTGGCCAGCATTTTCGCGGCCGCGCGCGCTTTCAGCAGCACGCTCAGTTCCTCGACCACCGCCCGCAGCACCGCGCCGATTTCGGCCGCGACTTCATGGCGGTCGCGCGATTGAAGCAATTCCGGCGAGATGCCGGCTCCTATAGCGATTTCCCGCAGCACGTCGTCCCTGGTCGAAGGGAGAGGCGCAGGTCGCGACGAGGACGGCGATCCAGGAACGCGCTTCTCGAGCCTTTGGTCAGCCGGAGTGACGATTGGCTCATCGGCGAATTCGAACGGCTTATCCGTCGCGACGGGCCTGTCTCGTTGCGTTGAACCGTGACTTGGATGGCCTGTCGCGGCGCCCTCATCGTCGATGGATACGAAGATGACATAGCGGCCGATCAGCACCCGGTCGCCGTGATCCAGCCTATGCGGGCCGGTCATGCGCTGGTTCGACCCGTTGATATAGGTCCCGTTGCGCGAGACATCATGCAACCAAAACGCGCCTGACTCGTATCGAACCTCGCAGTGCCGGCCGGAGATGAACTTGTCAGGGTCCGGTAATGTCCAGTCACAGGCCTCCCGGCCGATTTCAAAGCCACGATCGCGCGCCGCGTAGCGGGTCGAATTGCCAGCGGGTAGGGTGTCGGCATTGTTGATTTGCAGGCTGATGTACATCCTGGATCGCCGTCGATCGGTTACCGATATTGCGCCATTGTAGCAGTTTGCGCGCACAACGGGACAGCAGCGTTTCGGGATGATGAATCGAGGGGGCAAGCTCCAATGACCATGCAGCCCTTTGGTCAGCGGTATAACGTGTGCTAGTCTCAACACAGTCTGGTGCGGCGGGTCCAAAAGAAGTTCCTCAACGGGTTGCGGGACCTTTAAATCCTCCACACCGGCGGCCGCGTCCAGGAGGGGCACGACCATGCCGAACGAACGTGCCACGGTTGTCCAGACACCGGTTGGCAGCGAGCTGTTGACCTTCACGCATCTTGTCGGGCGCGATGAGATCAGCCGTTGTTTTGCCTACACGGTCGGGTTCGTGAGCACCGACTCCAATATCGATCCGCTGAAGATGCTGGGTGGCCCGGTCTCGATCGAAGGTGAATCCGATCCGAAGCGCTGGTTCAGTGGCATCGTATCGGAGTTTCGGCTCACCGGGATTGAGGATCGGCTGGCCTACTATGAGGCAGTCATCAGGCCGTGGCTCTGGTTTCTCGGCAACACCAGCGATTGCCGGATCTTCCAGAACAAGAGCGTCGTCGACATCGTCAAGGACATCTTCAAGAAATACAGCGCGGCGGAATTCGATCTGCGCCTCCAGGGGTCCTATCCCCCGCGCGAATACTGCGTGCAGTACGATGAGACGGATTTGGACTTCGTCCAGCGGCTGCTCGAGCATGAAGGCATCCTGTATTTCTTCGAGCACGATGACGGCAAGCACACGCTTGTCCTGGCTGACGCGATGAGCAAGCTGAAGGCTGCGCCAAGCTACGAGAAAGTGCTCTATAACTTTGAAGGTCAAGGTTCCCGGCGCGATGTCGAGTACATCACCAAATGGATACCGGGCAGTTCGGTGCGCCCAGGCGCTTATGTCCACACCGATTACGATTTCAAGAAACCGGGCGCCGACCTCATGGCCAAGTCGGCCCAGCCGTTCAGTCACAAACTGGCTGCGGGCGAGAACTACCGCCAGCCCGGCGCTCATCTCGAAGTGGGCCGGGGCGACAGCCTGGCCGCGGTCCGGCGCGAGGAAATTCAGGCCGTGCACCAGCGCATCGCTGCCGTCGGGACCGTGCGCGGCCTTTATTCGGGCTGCACATTCAAGCTTGATGGCTTTCCGCGCGAAGACCAGAACCAGCAATATCTGGTGGTCAGCGCCGAATACAGGCTGTTCGACCCCGGCTACAGGGCTCATGCCGACGTCGACAGCGAGAACTTCCAGGTGATCCTTGGCCTGGCGCCGACCGCCTTGCCCTATCGTCCGCCACGGATCACGCCACGGCCAATCATGCGCGGGCCGCAGACGGCGACGGTGGTCGGTCCATCCGGCGAGGAGATATTCACCGACAAATATGCGCGGGTGAAGGTGCAGTTTCATTGGGACCGCCTGGGCAAGAAGGATGAGAACAGTTCCTGCTTCGTGCGCGTCTCGCAGACCTGGGCCGGTAGCGGCTGGGGGTTCATCCAGATACCGCGCATCGGCCAGGAGGTGATCGTCGATTTCATCGAGGGCGACCCGGACCTGCCGATCATCACCGGCCGGGTCTACAACGCCTCCCAGATGCCGCCTTACGGCCTGCCGGGCAGCGCCACTCAATCCGGCTGGAAGTCAGACTCCTCCAAAGGCGGCGGCGGCTACAACGAGCTGATGTTCGAGGACAAAGCCGGCTCCGAACTGGTCAATTTCCAGGCGCAGAAGGACCACAACCTTCTGATCAAGCACGACCGCACCAAGGTGGTCCAGCACGACCAGTCGGACCGCATCGACCATGATGCCAAGCACTCCGTCGGCCACAACCTCGACGAGGACGTCGGCAACAACAAGACGGTAAAGGTCGGGGTCGACCAGACCACCAACATCGGCTCGAACGACACCGAGACGGTGGGTGCCGACCGTTCGCTGACGGTCATGGCCAACGAGACCATCCATGTCGTCTCGAACTCGACGGAGAATATCGACGCCAATCATTTTCAGACGGTGGGGACTGTCCAGACCGTCACAGTGGGAGCAGCACGCATCGACACGGTTGGCGCCGACGAGACACGAACTGTCGGGACGGTGCAGACGAACACGATCGGCGCGTCGCGGTCGGTCACCGTGGGCGCGGCGCAGAGCCATGACATCGGGGCAGCGGACAGCTGGAATATAGCGGCGGCGCAAACTGTCAATGTCGGAGCGGATCAGAGCGTCACTATCGGAAGCGCACAGACTTTCAGCGTTGGCGCGGCGCGTAGCGCCACCATCGCGGCCGACGATTCAACGACTGTCGGAGGTGCCCATTCGCTGGGTATTGCAAAGCACAGCTCGATCAACGTCGGCGAGAACAGTTCCGTCAAAGTCGGCAAGAAGCTGGTGATCGATGCGGGCGACGAGATCCTAATCCAGACTGGGTCGGCAAAGATCATGATGAAGAAAGACGGCACGATCGCGATCGAGGGCAAGGATATTTCGATCAAGGGCTCTGGCAAGATCAGCATCAAGGCATCAAGCGACATCACCATGAAGGGCTCGAAGATCAGCGAAAATTGAGGATGGAGCGATGAATGAAGTTCGCGAACGCATTGACGGTGTGGTGATCGGTATCTTTCTCGGTTTCGACGACGCCGGGTCGCCACTGGTGATTTTCCCCGGCAATCCGCATGAGACGGCTTTGCCGGCGCGCAGCTTGACGGGACTGACGTCCGACATGGTCGGCTCCGAGGTGGCTTTGCTCTTTCAGGAGGGTGATCCCGTCAAGCCGCTTATCGTCGGCCGCGTTGTTGACCCGGCGCGCAAGACCGTAGCTCCGCACGTCGTGCGCGACGGTGAGCGCGTTCGCGTCATTGGGGAAGAGCGTATCGAACTACGCTGCGGCAAGGCGACGATCCTCATGGAAAAGGACGGCCGCATCACAATCCGCGGGACCTATGTAACGAGCCAAGCCAGCGCCACCAATCGCATTCGTGGCGGATCGATTGATCTCAACTGATGGCGGCAGCAACCGGAAAGCCAAAATCGGAAGGCGCGCCGGAGGGGCGCATCGTACCGGACGTCGTCAGACAGCACGCCGAGCAGGCCGCCTTCTTCTGGGCGCAGCGCGACACGCTGATTACAGATGATCCGCCGGACCTTCATGTGATCGCCGGCGTTGACCGGCGCTTGGAAGCCAACCTGGATGGCCTGCGTATCGCTGGACCGGCCGCTTGGCCGTTTATCGTAGCAGCGTATGAGGATTTTCCTGAGAAAGGCGAATTGTTCCTCTACGCATGGATGGCATTCGAACTGAACGACGGCCGCCGTGTGGTCGAGGCGATCGAGTTCGGCCGTCAAAGCCAGGATGACGCATGCGGGTTGGTTGGCGCGCTGGCGTGGCATAAGCCGGAGACGATCGCCACCGAGGTGCGCGACTGGATCGGCGCGCAGGATGCGTTCAAGCGATTTCTCGGTGTATCGGCCTGCCTCGGGCATGACGTCGATCCGAAGCAGATGCTGGCTCGACTTGTCCGCGATCCGGATGCGCGCGTTCGCGCCGCCAGCCTGCGCCTCGCCGGAAATCTACAACGCACCGACCTTGTCAGCGAATTGATAGCCGCCTTGAACGATGCCGAAGAGCGCCCGCGGTTCTGGGCCGCTTGGGCGTTGACTGAACTCGGCTCAGGGGATCTCGCCAGCCCTGAATTGCGCAAGGTGGCGGTGGGCGGTGGCCCCGCCGCAATGACGGCGCTGCGCGCAGCGGCCAAGGCCGCGCCCGAGAATGACGTTCGCGCCTGGATGGGTGGATTGTTCAAATCACCTGAAACTGCGCCTTTGGCGGTGCGCGGCGCCGGCATGCTGGGCGACCGCAACATTCTGCACTGGCTGATCCACCAGATGCGCACGCCGGCGCTGGCGGTGGCGGCCGGCAGTGCGCTTCTGGAGCTGTTTCCGGAGGCTAGGGAGGCGGATCTGTTCACGCTCGACCCGGCCGCACTAGGCCAGCCCTTTGACGATCATTTTGGAGATTTTGGCGCCAGAACACCAGTGGCGGAGAAGGTTAAGAAGTGGGGGGAAAGAAATGGATATCCTGCCGCTTAGTGTCAGGATACGATGACGCGCTCTACTGGTGCTGATGATCGATGGAGGGTCGAGAATGCGCCGAATAGCTCGGAAAGGTGGGATATGTCGAACTTGTAGCGCTCGAAGCGCATAACTATTTCCAATGCGTTGAAGAGCGGAAAGTGATCAGCTACCGCGAAAGCCTTTCCCGGTGGGTGCTCGAGATCATAGAATGCGCCGAGTTCGGCAAGCGTCGCGAAGTTGTCCCAAGCTTCGACAAATGGCGCACGTTGCTCTTCGGTCGTTACGTCCTGAAATTCGAGCAGCACCGTTAATTTCGGCCCCTCCGTCTCGTTTAGTATTTCGAATGGAAAGCTGGCTACCAATGGCTTTGGCCCCTCCGCCAATTTCAAGTCCAGATCAGCTCCCCCTGCAACAAGCGTGATCTCCTTGACGCTATTGTTCTCAAGGCTGGCACCGTGAACGATGTTGATAATTTTGGCGAGAAGGGAAGGGTCGACTAGCGGACAATGCAGATGCCATCGGAACGCGTTTCCGATGCGCGTTTGATCCAATATAGAAAATCCAGCGCTTCTAGGATCCGGCGAAAGTGCTGCGAGGCTTTCGATCGAGCGAATTCCCCGGTCGATCGACTCGATAACGAGCTTTGCGTCAACCTTGTCGTTCAACAGGACGTTCAATTCGATCTGGCCGGATGCTCGACTAGGTTGGTGCTTAATCGTGAACGGTCGCGTGATCATGGCGCGTTGTTCCAATCCGCAACCTCAAGATCGTCGAAGCGCGCAAGCCAGTCTTGCGCATCGAAAATTGGATCACCAAAGTTTGCGACGCGACTGCGAAGTGATTTTAGTGCTCTCGCTGTCTCTGGCATGGCCCCTATATCCATTGCCCGCCGATTGACGTCACCGAGGGCAGGCGCCTTGGAGTTCTGAATCATCAAACCTCCATCCGAAAGGTCGTTAACCACCGCATGCTGGACATCGGCGATGATGCTGGAGCGTTTGAGCTTCTCAACGAGAGGCCTTCCAATAAAGTCTATCCAATGCGCTCCGAAAGTCTTTCCTCGCATTTTATTCTTCATCGGTGAATAAGACGGGTCTAGGCCTATATACCTAGTAATCAATGCATTGATCTTCCCAGTCGCCATATGGGAGGTAGCTTCCGTCCTACGCAGGCAATACGATGCATAACCGTAAGAAAGGGGTGAAAAGGTAGAAGCCATTTGCCGAAATTCTTCGGCCAACGCGTGGGCACCAATGCTAATGACTGCATCAAATGGAAGAGTTAGAATGAGCATGCTCGCCTCCTCCGGTCCGGCGTCCTCGGAATTGGGATCGATCCCGAAAAAGCTAACGGAATACGCCCCGACCCATTCATCGATCGCTGAGTCATAGAGGATTTCCTCGATCGTCTGGCGGGGCTGCGCGTTCCTCAGGGTCTTAAGGTCGCGAGCATATCGATTGGGGGTTAGTGGGCGATCATTTCCATCAGCGTCATACCGTATTGCCAGCTTGTCGGAACCTATAAGCTTGACATATCGCTCAATGATATCGGCGGCCGCCAACATCACGGCGGCGAGTGAATCGCCGCTGAAGAGTGATAGACAAATGGTCGGTAGCGCTACGATCGTGCCGTGCTCATTTCGAACTGTGAGATCGCTTTCGGTGGTCATTGATAGCACTCGACGTTGCAGATCTTAATAGGCGGATATTTGTCGGGATCGCTTCCAAATTCCCGAGTTATCCGTTCCTGCTTTCTAAGCTGACCTTTTCCCCAACCTGTCGCCTTTGCGCCTTTCTTTTTCGTCCCTTTGCATTTGAACTTGAAATCGAAACACTGTTGCGGGTCGCCGTTTTCATCCATTCCTACCGCGTCGGGCCAGCCAGATCCGCTGCGCTGCCATTGCCGACTTCCCTTTCTCGAAAAGCCAACCATGTCAGTCGCTGGATTCTCGGAAAATGGATCGTCCTTTTTCCAGCCCGATTCGGCGCCGATGACTGGCTTTTTCCCTTGTCCATTATGATCCATGATCTTCTTATCAACGCAGTCATGTTTCGCATCCCCTAGCCGCAGGCAGTAGGTCGTCTTGGGAGATTTTGGGACATCGCTGATCGTCTTTTCGTCCACATCGCATTCGCACACCATCTTCTTCAGGGCGTCAAACGTGGAATTTGTGCCCGGTGCCGGGTTGACGTTCCCCATCAGGTCGACGGTGTTTTTGTTGTTGTGGAATTTCTTGTCGGTATCACGGCAAGCGTTCTTGCCATCCATCTTAACATCGAAGGAGTAAGTGATCCAATCGGTAGCTTGCTTAAAGGTGTTCGACTTTACGCCGCCAGCAGTTCCCGGCTCGTCGCCGGTGGACATCTTGTACTGTGAGCCCTTGTTGGCGATCATCGTGCCCCCCTTGGCAAAGACCGTTGTGGTCCCGTCTCCCAGCGTGCTGCTCATCGCGAAGTTCGGGTAGGGCATCGGGACAGGGCCGCCGGGAGTGGGCGTTTTGCAGATATCGGGTATCGTGGCCTTCGAGAAACCGGTCGAACTCTTGTGCGTGAGGCCAAGTCCATTCACGGTGATGTGCGTGGGCATCAGCGTGTGCTCCTTGGGCCACCGAGCAGCACGGCTGCACGCGTGCCGTTTTCCGAACTCGCCCAAATCAGGGAAAGCGGGCCTTTGCTATACCCTCGGGCGTCAGCCTCGGCGACCAGACTGACGAACAGCGGACCTGATGCAGCGCCAACATCACCCCAGCAATCCGCCGGCGTCTCGAAGTCGGCGGCATCCTTGAACCGAGCGGGATTGCGCAGAACCGCGAAACCATACTCATTGCCGCGGTAGCGTTCGCCGTTCATGTCGCAGATGATGCGGTCAACCGGATCGATCGGGGCATCGTCAAACAGAAGCTGAAATGCCGTGCTTAAGCCTTCTCCAAGACAAACGGTTTGCGTTTTTATCCGGTTCTCTTCGCTAGCCACGGACGTGCAGACCACTTCCAGCAGAGGTTTGATAACGAAGTCTCGCGCTGTCTGTAGCCTTGTCATGAGACAGAACCCGGCGCCTTCACCCGGGCAGAATCCATAGGTATTCTCATCGGAATGGAGTTGCTCCTGGTCGTCCAGCCACTCCAATGTTTCCGGTTCGAGGTAGGTATCCACACCGCCTGCCAAGCAAAATTGGGCTTTGTCTTCCCTAAGCAGCTTGCAGCCGTGGTGAATGGCGAGCATCCCGCCAGCATGACCGCCAGCGTTGGACCCGCCTCCTGCGAGCGCGACGTTTCGCGATAGCCTGGCGCGAAGCCGGGCATATATGCTGGCCGCGAAATCGCCATTCTGCCCTGGCCGTGGCTCACCGGTGGATACAATCATTGCGACCGGCACGGATTGGCCAATGCCCCTTAAGGGCGCCAGGGCATCGAGCGCCGGCGAGGTGGCGATCGCGACTGCGCGATCCGCACCGTTCAACGCCGTGTCGATGCCGACGTCCAGCGCTACCTTCATCCGTTCGCCGAAACGATCGATCATATAAGGGTGGTTCTGGATGCCAGATATACCGGCGCGCACGGCCGCAGCACTGGCCGAGGCGGAAAATCCGAGCGGCGTACGGGCACCAACCCCGATGATGACTATGGTGTCGCCACCGGCCATCATTCAGGTCCTATCCAAACGCCGGTGCGGCTGACCGCGGTAGAAACGCCTGTGCGCCGTCGAATGCGGATGGTGCTGGTGCTGAGTTTCTCCTCGTCGTACGGCACGGGGAGTGCGGAGAGCCAGGTGATGATGAACTGCCGATCATCCGGTCTGAGGCGCAACGTGTGGATCGAAGCCTCTTCGTGTTTGATATCGGGTTTGTTTTTGAAATGCGTCGTAATCTCGAAGGTCAGGCGCGGCAGAAGGAACTGCATAAATCCATCGGCGGTCAATCCGCCCAGCCGAACGTCCTCATAGCCGGCCAGCGGCGTTTTGGTTTGCTGATCTTCCGGCGCGCATTGATAGTACAGGCGGTTGAAATCGCGAGGGAGGAGCGGGTTGCGCGTCTTCTTCCATTCCTGGCCATAGGTGCCCGCATATTTAGCGCGCGGCTGCCAATGGTGTGCGACTGGACCGAAACCGGCGGGCCTGCCACTGCGGTGATCGCGGTAGGGAGCGTCGCGATACTCGAAATTGGGCGCCCTCTTGCCAACCAGCCTTTGAGGGTTCACGGCAAAGCCGGCGCCGATCGGATTGCGCGGATCCCAGTCCGGTTGGGACGCTTCATCATCCGTGCCGCCGTAGGTGCGACGCCAACTGATCGGCATTTTGACGAATGGTTCCGGGCGGCTGATGCGGACTGAAACCGGGCCGGGCACGAATACCCGGTCGCCAGTCACTTTGACGGTCTTGTCCAGATCGCCGACCTTCAGACGGGCCGAGCATTCGATATTCGGTTGGCCGTCAGGCGTGTAAACATGTCCATCAATCAGCACGTCGGTGTGCTTCTTCTCGATGTTGAAATCGTCGTCATCAATCAATTCGTTGGGGTCGGCGGCGAACAGCGGCGCCATGTTGACAGGAATCTGCACCTTCAGGGGGGTCTGTTTCCCGGCGGGATCGATCTGGAAGGAAGCCTTGATCGCCAGCAACCACACTTCGTGGCCGCGCCCGTCGCGCGTCCACAGGCCTTCCGCTGCGAATGGTGTGTGGTTTGACAATGGCAGCATTCAGGCCAGACTCCTCCAATGCCCGCGAACTGGTTTGCGTACAAGTTTTCCGGTTCCCATCAGTTGGTCTCCCAACTGGCCGCGAAAATCTGTTCCAGTGTCGTTTGCGGCGACGCAGGGTCGATGTCGAAAATTTCCGAACGGGCGGTCCACATCACCATGTCATTGATGACCTCGTCGCTTGGCTTGACAATCGGCACCGGCATGGCGCCCAGCGCGGCATCCAATTTGTCGGGCGTCAGCTCGCCCTGTTGGGCGGCGATGGCCGCGTCTTCGATGCTGGAAAACCACGCCTCGGCCTCACTCAGCCGAACGGGCGCCTCAGCAAGCTGCGCAGCGATGGTCAAAGGGAATTGTCTGCCAACCCTGTCGGTGCTCCGCACGATGATGCCTGCCGATGCGCCGAAGGAAGCCGGGCCTGCAAGGAAGCGCAGCGCGGTTGTGCATGGCCAAAATTCCGAGCCAAACAGCGGAACGATGTGCTGCGCCAGCCAGCGGTCCCAGCCGCGAACAAAGTCGCCCGTGAGCCGCCGCGTCACGAAATCGCCGGTGGCGGGCATTTTTCCGTAAAAGCCGGGCAGGGTTATATCTGCGGTGGACATGTGAACTTCTTGAACATTTCCAGGTTGTAGGGGTTTTCAACGCTGGCGGCATTGAGTTCGAAATCGGCCCACATGCCTTTCGTTCCCAGGCGCAGGCTGTAGACGTCCGTCAGCGAAGTGCCGGCGAAACGGCCGCCGCGCAGCATCCTCAGCCACGCCCAGCTGCCGGTCTCGTTGAGTAGGACTTCCGGTGATCCGTCGATCGGCTGGAAGGCGAGTGAAATGACGCCGGTGCCGTCCTTGCCGGGCCACGTCATTGGTTGCGGCCGCGTCGCGTTGTTGTAGTAGACGAGACTCTGGCCATCGAGATTGAGCGTCACACGCGTGACGTTGGGAGACAGGTCCTTCGGCTCGAGCGTGAAGCTCATCACCGGTCCGGTGCCCCCGGGAAAGAGGTCGTCGCGGATGTGCCTGGCCTGCTCGAACGCCGCCAGCGCCGCAGGATCGAGGCCGAAATCGGCGCGCCACTTCCATGGCTGGCTGGTCGTGTCGACATAGTTGATCAGGTGGTCGTTGATGAAGCCGTCGATCAGTCCGGCCGGTCCAAACAGCCTGGCGAAGTCACGCAGATTGACGTCAACCGCGCTGTCTTCGCTGAAGGGATAGCGATCGTTCAGCGCCGCCTGGCAGAAAGGCAGTATGTCGGCCCGCCAGATTGCGTTGAGTTCCGAAGTGACCGCCTTCTGGGTCAGATTGCTGGTGTCGCCGGCAATCCCGCTCAGCCAGACGTTGATCGGGTCGGGCAGGATCTGCGCTTGCCTCGCCACCGCACCGGTCAGTTCGGCAAGGCCGCCCTGTTTCTTGATGGCATCCTGCGGATTGGGGTTCGCGGTAACCGTCTGCAGGACGTTCGAAAGCGCGGTCAGCGCGACAACGGCGGCATCCAGTGCCGGCGGCTGGCCGTCGACCTCAGCGATCGTGCTTTTGAGCGGTTTGAAATGTTCGGCTACCAGATTGCCAGTCAGGTCGACCTCGCTGGCCGACCCGGCGCGGGGAAGCAGTTTCGCACCTGATGTCGCCATTTTGCCCAGCTTGCCGAGCTTGCCGAGCAGTTTCGAAGCGCCCTTGGCTGCCGCCTTGTTGTCGGCAGGGGCGTCATCGGAGCGTGTCAGTTCAGTTTCTTGAACCACCGACGTTAGCAGCCGCTTCAGCGCCGAATCGGCACTCGACAGGTCTTTCAGATTTTCGCTCGCGACATTGAGATCGGCCAGTGGGGCAAGCCTCATGTCGCGCAGGAAACTGTCCCATTGGGCGATGTAGTCGTCATAGTAGAGCTTCAGAATATCCTCAGACAGCGCCGAAACCGAAGTCTCGGCGTTTTCCGAGCAGCCGCCGGCGAAAACGGCACGATCGAGCGCCGCCTGGGCGGCGACATCGTCGATGCGGTCGAGAATGACGTCGTGGAAGCCGGAATACGTGAAAGCTCCCGAAATGCCGACGCGAAGTGTCTTGCCGGAACGCCGCGCAAACACCTTGCCCCCGTTTGGGCCGGCGAAATTGGCCGGTATCCATTCCTTCAGCCCGGTCACTGCGGGGTCGGCCAGCAACTGCTTGTAGCCACGTGCCGGCAAGGAAATGGTGCAAACCGTTTTGAGCGCTTCGCCAAGCAGGGCCTGGTCCGGTGCGATATAACTTTCATCGACGGTCATGCGCCGGATGGCGGCAAGCTGATGTTCTTCGGCATCGGCTGTCGGAAATGGTGCGGCGGCGGCGAATTCGGGCAGGCTGTTCACCCACCAGTTCTGGGCGTAGTCGGCATCCATCTGCGACAGGCCGATCATCATGCGATAGGTCTTGAGCGCACCGAGCATGAAATCCGGATCGCGAATCTGTCGCCACATCGTCGCCTCGAGCAGTGCCACCATCCGTGGTTCGAGCACGTTACGCAGAGCGTGATCGTAGGTGTCGGCCTGTGCTCTGGCCAGTTCCGCCGAGGCTGATGGGCCTAGCAGATCCTGAGCCGCGCCCGGCGGTGGTGTGCGAGCGTTGGCAACCGTGTCCATCGCCTCGAGCGCCCCATCCATGGCAGGTTGCTCAACCGATGCAGGGTTTGCGGCAATTGCGGTCAGCGGCTCTTGCAGCGCCTCGAACTGGCTCGCCTGGGCCGCGATCGCGTTGCGGTTATCAAAGTAGGCCCAGGTGAACAGCCCACCAGCCAGCAACGCCGCCGCCGCGCAGCCAGCAGCCGCACCCCGCCAGATCCAGGTGCGGCGGCGTTGCGCCAGCGGGTCAAACGTGCCGAGACCGGCTTCCTTGAAGATGACTTCGGTGAGCAGGTTCTTCAGGAAGAAGCTGCGCTTCTCGACCCTTGGTGCGGGCAGGGCCCGCCGGGGCGCAAGGCCGAAGGAAGAAGACAGCGCGGCGGTCAGCCGGTCGATGGGCGCCCCTTCCTGCGTCGCCGATGTCAGGTAGAGGCCACGCAGCCAAGCGGCCTCCTCATACCGGCTTTCGCCGAACATCGCTTCGACCAGCACTTGGATCGGTTCGGACAGGCTTGCGAGTTGGGCGGGAAACCGGAAGATCTCGGCACGGGCGGCGAGTTTGTCTTCGTCCTCAAGGCGTGGCACCAGGCGCCGTTCGAGCTCAGTCGCCAGCGTTGAGATTTCGCGCTCGATGGTCTTGGCATCCACATGTGCGTCCGGCGCGAAGGTCGTTCCCCATACCTGCTCGCGCGAGGCGGTGGACAAGCCACCGAAGAAAGCCTCGAAACCCTTGATCAGGTCGGCCTTGGTCAGCATCAGATAGACCGGTAGCCGGATTTCGAGCCGGTCGTTGAGCTCGGCCAACCGGCGGCGGATCTTGCGGCCATGCGCCTTGATGGTTTCGTCGCCTTCCGAAAGCACGTCAATCGAAAGCGCGACGATCACACCGTTCAGCGCGCGGCGGCCCCGGTGCTTCTTCAAAAGGTCGAGGAAGCCCAGCCATTCCGCCGCGTCGACGTCGGGCTGGCTCTCCTGTTGGACATAGCGACCGGCAGTATCGATCAAAACCGCGTTCTCGGAAAAGAACCAGTCGCAGTTGCGTGTGCCCCCGACCCCCTGCAAATCGTCGGTAAGGTCGATCGGAAAGTTCAGCCCGGACTGCCGCAAGGCCGTGGTTTTTCCGGTCGCCGGCGGCCCGACGATGACGTACCATGGCATCTCACGCAGAAACTTGCGCCCGCCCAGCTTGCGACGCTTCAGTTCGGCCATCACATCAGCGAACTTGGCACCGACTGCAGCGACGTTCTCTTCGCCCGGGCTAAGCGGCTTTTCCACCGCCGGCGCGGCAATCTCGGCGACGAACAGGCGGTTGGCGCGGATCGCCCGGCGCTGGGCGACGATCAGCCAGACCAGCCAGAAAATGACCAGCAGCGCGATGATGACGATGCGCACATTCTCGGAAGCGAAGGGCTCGTAGGGACCGACCCTGACGATCGGACCGAAGATCCAGATTACCAAGGAAAGCAGGGTGAGGCCAATCAGCGTCCACAGCCAGCGCGAAGTCAGGACTGCCCAGATGAAGCGCAGGATGAACATCTCACAGCCTCTTTTCGACCATCACCTCGACGCGGCGGTTCAAGGCTCGTCCCTCGCGCGTGCTGTCGCTGGCCACGGGATCGGTGGCCGCCCGGCCCTCGGAATGCACCCGGTCCTGCGGCACTCCGTTCTGGACCAGCATGTCGGCGATCGTGCGGGCGCGAGCCTCGGACAGGCGCTGGTTGGTAGACAGCGGATTGGACTTTTGTAGTGGAACGCTGTCAGTGTGACCGACCACCGTGATGTTTCCGATCAGGTCCTGATTGGCGAGGATCACCTTGGCGATCGACCCGATCAGGGGCTCGAAGCCCTCGGTCAGTTGTGGCCGCGACGACTGGAACAGTTCGGGATTGGAAGCCTGGATGATCAGCTTGGCAAGCGAAACGCTCTCGGTGCCGCTGAGAGCAGATTTTAGCTCGGCCGGCGCACCGGCCTGGAATTCCGGCAACAGCGCAAAATCCACTTTCTCCGGTGGCGGGGCATCGACCTTGGGCGACGCACGGATGATGTCGCCGCGCGCAGGCGGGGGCAGGGCGCGAACAAGTGCGGACAGTTCGACCGCCTGGCTGCTCAATCCCATTGACAGCCCAATATGGATCGCTGTGGCAATAACCGCCGCGCCGAGCGCCATAACCCAGATCGGCACGATGAAGCGCTGCGGCTCGTCGGACGCGATGACACCTTTCCAGTTTGGCGCCAGCGGCGCGCCATCGGCATCGGCATCACGCAGGACGCGGGCGGCCGCCACGCGAACGGCATTGAGCGAGCGGTCGCCTGACCGGCCAGGCACACGATACTTGCCACGGAAGCCCAGCGCCAGGCAATCATACTGCAGCTCAAGCAATTCGCGATCCCGGTTCGGATGGCGCTCAAGTTCGTCGAGACGCGTGAAGAATTGCGTGCCGGCATCGACATCGCCGCGCAGCATGACCACGAGCGGCTGCCGCGGCCAGGCGCTAGCGCCGCCCCATGGCGTGTTCAGGGCCAGGTCGTCGAGCAAGGCCGCCACCAGCCAGGCTGCCTTGTCGGCCCGCTCCATCGAGGACCCCGTTGACATTGCAGTGTCGCGTGCACGAACCAGTTCTTCGAGCAATCGGGTCCGCAATATTTCCGGATTTTCTGGCGGCAGCGCGCTCTCAAGCTCGGGAGCGAACTCGAGCAACGGCGCGAATGCGTTGACAAGCGCATTCGGGTGGGTGCGAGACCGCCTTACTGGCGCGCCCGGCAAAAGGGGCGCCAAGGGCCGCGGCATCGGGGTGCCACTCAATTTTATGCGAGTGCGTTCGCGATCCTCCGAAAGTCCGAAAGGATCATCGGCGCTCATCATCTCACCTGTTCACCGAATAGCAGTCCACCTGCGGCTCGCTTGGCAACACGCCCGAAACGCCGATGACGAAGCCTGGTGCATCGAGCAGCGACGCCCAATGCTCACTTTTCTGGTCCAGCTCGAGGCACAATCGATCGCCATCGTAAGGGATTTCGCGTGGCTGGGAATGAAGCGGTTTCAGCGGAATGCCGGGCAAGCGCGATTTCCACAGGCCCTCGAACTGGTCGGCCGAACCGACGGTTGCCTGATTGACGAAGATCTTTCGCAACGCATCCTCCGACAGCTCAGAACCGACCCGGATGACGATCCGGCTGGCCACCAGCAGTTTCGGGTTGTCGATGCGAACCTTCCAGACATTGGTCGAGTGCCGCATGACAGGCAGGGCGCGCGATTTCGGCTCGATGTAACGCAGGCTGAGAATGAGCGAGCGCAGGGCATCCGCCAACGCCGAATAAGCAGGGCCGGGCGCCATGTGATCGTAAGCGGGCAACTCTCCCAACCGCCGCGCGCTCGATCCGTAAGTTGCCATCGAACCGGCGAGCCCGGCGAGCTCCAGATAAAGCTCGGCCGGATGGAAGACATCTTGCGCCAGCATGTGAGCCAATCGCGGACGCGCCGCATTGGCAAGATTGAGCATCAACAGATCCTCGACACTGCGCCCAGGCCCGCCCATGACCATCTTGCCATGCGCCTCGGCGATCTGGTCCAGGCCGGTGACAACTTCCAGAAGCAATTGCCGATACCAGGCCACCGCGCCGGTAACCAGTGCCGGTGGCAGGAAGGTCTCGTCCAGAGAGACGCCGCCATCGGCCCGAACTCCCTTGAGATCGGCTATCGGCAAGGCGGTATAGCCCCCAACCGACTTGCCAGGTGCAAGCAGCAGCGCCTGCGGGCGGGCGATTTCGATTTCTTCAGGATCCGAACCGCCCTGGACAGCGTCGCGCACGGAAACGATCCGCCCATGATATCGCGCTCCCGAGGCGGCGGCGTGTGCCGGATCGAAGCCGACACCGCCGAGAGGCTCCAGCGGCAAGGCGACCAGCACCGGCCCTGCGCCCGTGTCCGGGGTGACCGGCAGCGGTCGCGGTGGGTCCATCAAATCTGGAATCGAAAAAGGCGTCCCGTCCGGGAAAATGCCCCGGGCTGACAGGATCGCGATCTGGCCGGCCTCCAGCAATACCTGGTCCAGGGTCAGCTGTCTAAAGCCGAACGTATGCAGTTGTCCGGCCTGCAACGCGCCGCGCACCGTCGCCTCGAAGAAGCGATCCTGCTGCTGGAAATGCTGGGTTCGCAGGAAAAGTCCTTCGGACCATAGCACCCTGTTTGCATCGCTCATGCCGCTATTCTCTGCATTGAGCTCCCCTTGCCTTGGCTGCTAGGCGGAGATGCCGCCGCTGCCCAACGTGACATTGATGGTGAATTGCGATCCCGGCGACACCGACTTGGTTGTCCGCCAGTTCCTGCCGCCAGGTTCGCGGATCAGTGCAACGAAGCCCAGAGCCGTCGCGTCCGGCTCGACCGTGATGGTCTTGGATGCGGATTTTCCCGGTGCAACGGCGATCTGATCGGACCCGATAAGATCTCCTGCGAGTGCGCTGCCGGCATCCCCCTGCAGCGCAAAGTAGTCAGCGGAATTGAATTTGCCGGTGCTTTTCAAGCGCATCACGAGGACCGTCACCGGCCGGTCGCCGCCACCTGGCCCCGGGTTCATCCCGGCCGCGCCGCTCACATTGACGGTGATCACCGACGGCTTTGGCGGACCGCTCTGGCACGCCGCAAGCAGCCCGGTCGCGCCTAGGGCAATCATCAATTCACGTCGGTCGATCATGGCTCACTCCTCCTCATATGCATCTCGAAAATCAGTACCGATTTCCCCAAGGAAACTTTTTTCCGCGCTCTCGGCAATTTCACGATGGCGTTTCTGATAGAGCTCCCACAGCTTGGCGCCGCGCCCGCCAGAAAGCAGGGTGCCGATCGCCGAATTCGATTTCAGCTCTTCCTCGATCACTGCCGGGTCAAAACGATCAATCATCCGTCGCAAAGCGGCCTGTATGCCTCGCCAGGCGCGCACGTGATGTTGCGCCAGATCGCGAATTGCATCGGCGATTGCCGCCTCCCCGGCGAGAAATCCGGGGCTGCGCTCGGCGATAAGCGTCACGATGGCGTCGTCGACCGTGGGCAGAAACTTGAGCGGGTTGACTTCGGAGGCCCCGACCATTGTCTGGGCGACGCGAGCGTTTCCTTTCTCCTCGGTCCGTTTGCGCAGAAGCTGCATGAGGCCTTCCATCATCAGCCGGTATTCGCGGCCGAACTTTTCCATTTCCGCGATGCTGTCGCGCCCGGGGAAATCTGCTTCCTCGACGCCCATGCCGTGCAGGAATGCGGAGCGAAGCGCCATCTCCCCCCGCTGCGCCGTTGCCGCCGGGCGGCCAGGTTCGGAGGCAGCACCTGGGTGCGATGGAGGCAGGACATCGGCTGGTTGCCTGGCCAGATCCCAAGGACTGACGGATTGCGAGGGTTGGGCGCGCTCGCGCTGTCCGGTCGAGCCGGTGCCGCCTGCCGAACTGGGCGTCGAGATCGGTCCGAAACCAAAATCATCATTGAAATCGCGCAGCTTTCCAGCAGCGGTATCGGCTCCGCGGCTGGGACAGGGGGATGGGTCGAGGCTGAACGGGTCCGCCTGATTCGCCGCGTTATCCGGCTCAAGATAAGCGGCTGCATTATTCGACACCGGCGTTGAAACCGGATCGAGGCTGAACGGATCATCGAAAGCAGGCGAGTTGCGCTGGCTGGCGCGCTCGAACGCGCCAGGGATCGGCTGCTCGAACGGGTTCGGCAGATCGGCCGGTCGTGGCCGTGGCGGCACTTCCTCGACCTTTGCGGAAAAGAAGTCATCGCCGCCGATGCTCACTGGCGCCCGCGATGCCGGCGGCAGGCGTTCTGCCACCGGCTGGCTGGCCGGGGATGCTTGAGCGGTTGGTGGCTGCTCATCGACATAGACGACATAGTCGCCCAGTCTCAGCCGCATGCCGCTTTGAAGGCGCGTCGACTTGCCCGGACCGAGCGGGCTGTGAGCATCGTTTATGAACAACCCGCTGCTCGACGTGTCGGTAACGAAATATCCGTCTCGCCCGCCTGAGATCTTGCAATGAGCGCGCGAAACGAACATGTCGGGATCGTCGATCTGCCAGCCAGCGTCCGCGCTGCGGCCGATCACCAACTCACCGTCGTCCAAGCGAGTCTGCCGTACCGCCTGGGTGCGTGGCCCGTGCTCCAGCGTCAGCAGCAGACTCATGCCGCGACCCTCACCATTTCCGGCCGCCATCCGACGATTGTCTGCAGCCGCATATCGTCAGCATCGCCCCTTTCAGCGGGCCGCGCAAGCCAGGCGGTTCGGCCAAGCTGTACCGCTCCGATACGAGGCGGCGGCACGGCATCACGCGCAAGCACGATGCGCAGGTCGACATCGAGCGATTCCCCGACCATTTCGCGAACCGCCTGCTTGAACAGTTTGAGCCGCTGACTGCCAGGCAGGAATGCCTTGAAATCATCATATTTCAGCGGGCCGACCCGCAGTTCGATCCTGCTTTGTCGGCTGAAAACGCGTGGGCCGATCGTCGCCCCCCGGCCGAGCGCTGCATAGGCTTTTGCAAGGCAGGTCTGGAGGCCGGGTGGTATGGTTGTCCAGGCGGCGATGAATTCCTTGATCTGTACTGGTACCTTGAACGCTTCGGCCAGGAACAGCGTCAATCGTTCCGGGCCCTCGACCTGGCTGGCAAGCGAAGCCGCCTGGCGAAGCTTCACCGTATCGAGCTCGATGTTCTGGGTGCCGGGAAGGCCGATCCCAGCCATGGCCGCAAGCATAGCGCGAATGCGCCCACCGACCGCGCGTTCGACCTGTACGGCCGGTTGCGCATCCGCCCACGCCCGATAATAGAGGGCGATCATGCGGTGTTGCAGAATGTTGACGAAGTCCACGAAGGTCGTATCGCTGGTCAACTGTGCGTCGGCGCCTGCGAACCAACGCTGCGACAGGCGGTCGAGCACCCAGCGCGTCAGATGCAGCGGCATTGGACCCTCGGGTCCCAACAGACCGAGATTTGCAATCGTGACCCGGGCCGGCTTGCCGTCCTCGGCTCCCCGGAAATGAACCAGATCCCGCGCGGAAAAGGCGAGGCGCACATGCTGGCCAAGCCGTGCCGGCTCACGGTCGAGGCGGCCTGAATGGCCGAAAAGGCCGTTGCCCTGTTCGAGACGGCGCAGCAGTTCGAAAAAGTCGAACCCTTCAAACAGAGCTTCGGCGGTGCTTGGGGTGGGCTTGTCTAGATCAGGTAGCGATTGCCGGGCGTCATCGGCCATGGCACATCCTCCTGCTTCTGCAGCAGCCGCGTGCGGGTCCGCACGAAGCCGTTTATTCCGACATAGCGGGCAAACAGCCGTGCCAGCAAGGCCGAAAGCAGCAAGGTGCTTTGGCCGGCCAGGACCGATTCATCGACGTGCAACGTCACCTCGGTACCGCGTCCGAAGCACATCGGCCCATTGATCTGCAGCCGTTCGACGACGGGCCGGGAGTCGACGCGCACGATCGAATGGACGTGGCGGGCAAGGCTCGGATCGCCGCGGTCGGCGTAGATGTCGAGCAGCGCATGCAACGGGTCGACGCCGCGGCCATCCTTGGCGAGGCTGACGAAGTTGAGCATGAGCTGTGCGATCAATCGCCAGGCTAGGTCGTCGGCGCGCGATTCACCGTCGGCCCCTGTGGGCAGTGCCGCAGGGATCGCCGGCTGCGGTGGACGCAAGGCTCCAAGAAGCCTGACGGTTTCGACCGGGTCGCCGGCCTCCAGCGTCAACGTCGGACTGTCGTCGAGGATCGGCAGGTCACGATTGGTGCAAAGGGCCAGGACGTCGAGACGCTTCAGCGGCCGGTTCGCCGGAGTGGCAAGCGGCCGCGATACGGCCAGGAAAACATCGTCGCCGGTGTATGACGTGCGGGTCAGCCCGTCGCGCCGTTCCTCTTCCGTCGCCCGCCGCGGTCGCCGTTCGGTTGAGTAGACCCAGCCACCGCCTGTGTTCTGCCCCAGGCTGAAGAGTTCGGGAATTTCGGCCTCGTTGCCTTCCGTGTCGGCGTCCTCGACGCGGATGATCCGATAGATTTCAAAGTCGCGCGCGCGCGTTCGGTCTGCATGCAACACCTGGCGTGTCTTGCGCGCATCGACCTCGACCACGTTGCACTCACGTTCGAATAGATTGATGATCGGCGTTGCGAAAAGTTCGAAGTCCACCGGCGTCAGATCGGCCAACTCGGGCACCGGACGCCTGAACAGGAAAACGATCTCAAACCCAGCGTCGCATCGACGCACGATGGGCTGTAGCCCCGAAACGCGTACATAGTGGAAGCGCTCGGGCATCATGAAGTATTCGCGCAGCAGGCGGTATCCCTCGAATGTCGGGCGGGTGCGCGGCATCAGGGCTTCGTCGTCGCTGATGCCGACCATGTCTGGTGCGGGCAAGGGCGAGAACGGGTTGGTATTGCCTTGCGCACGTGCGCCAACGGTCGAGCAAGTGCCGAAAATCGCGTCGAACAGCAGCGACGCCTTTGTGCGCCTGGCAAAATAGAGGTCGAGCCGGTCGAGCGCCAATTCGTGGAGCTTGCCCTTTCCGGTCCGGGCCAGCGTGATGCGGAGCGCCGCCTCGCCGTGCACCCCGCCGATCGTGGCTATGCCGCCTGCCGCCAAGGCGCTACGATCTTGGAAATAGCTGACTGAATTAATCGCTATCGGCCATAGGGTCACTTCTTGCGCGGTCGAGAAAGTGCAGCGCGTCGACAGGCCGGGCTGCAGGCTGGAAACCAGCCGCGTGTTGCGCTTGACGACATGGCCGTCGAGCATGGTCTGCACCTGCTGGCCCGGCTTTAGCACCACCATCGCCGTTGCTGGCGCGGGCGTGATCAGATCAGGATAAAGGACGTCGAGGACACTTCGCGAGAATCGCGAACGCTCGGCGTCGACCTTCAGCCGGGTGCGCGCGGCAAGGAAAGCTACGCCGTCCAGCAGCCGCTCGACATAGGGGTCCGGACAGGGGACCGTGTCGAGGGAAAGGTTGCGCGCCACCGCCGGGTGCATGTCGGCAAATTCCGCCGCAAGGCCGCGGATATGGGTTAGTTCCTCCTCGTAATATTCGACGAAGACCCTATCCATGTCAGGCGTCCCTGATTTCGGTCCGCGCCAAGCCGTTATCAAGATTAATCGTGGTGCGCAGGCGCATGCGTTCCGGCGTCGGCGTCATGATCAGCACACCGTCAATCTCGATCTTCAGGCCCATGGTCTTGTCGCCAAGGGTGACCGTGACCTTTGTCTCCCTATCCTTGAGGCGCGGCTCGAAAGTGGCGAGCACCGCGCGGATTTCACGCGCCAGCACATCGCGATCAAAGTCGCGCGACGACCGGCCCGAAAAGGACGGCACGCCGTAATTGACCACACTTCGGCGCACCTCCGGAAAGTCGGCAAGCGAAGGTGGGTTGTCCGACACTTGTTCATTTTCCAAATCGGACAGAAGCGGTGTGGCCTCGAATCGCTCGGTATTGAAGAGCGCCTCGATGTCACGCCGCACCGCTTCCCTGAGCACACGGGCCGATACCACCACGCGACGGCCTTCGATCTCGAGGCGGTGCTGGGTCTGAAAGGCAAATCGATGCAGGCGGCGTTTCTGGTCCGCTGTCAGTTCCGCATCCGCATCGATGGTCCGTGCACTGCCGGCAACGAGGCTATCGAAACGGTCCGCGCCAAGCTCGTCCCGCAAGACTTGGCGCAGCCCGTCTATCTCCGAGGTCAGGCCTGGCAGGTCATTGACGAGGCGATCCCAAAGCGACGGCTGGACGGCCTCGCTTTTTGCTCGCAAGCTGCCCGTGAGCTGCTGCCTGCCCGCGCCTGGCCGCCGTACCTCACTTGCCGACATAGACATCCATTTCGGCTTCATCATTGCCGTCATAGACGAACTTGATTTTCTTATAGGCGAAGCTGACAGCTTCCTCGATCAGGTCTTCCTCATCCTCGGCCTGCGACATGTCGTATTCCATGATCGAAGCATCGGTGAGGGTAACGACCAGGTAATCCTTGGTCTCGCCATCGATTGTCCTGCGTGCCGAGAACACCACTTCGTCGAGCGCCTTGTTCTCGAACAAAGCCTTTTTCAGATAGGGCGAGGATTTGTCGTAGTGTTTGATGAACTTGATCATGCCCATGGACACGCGGCCTCGACGTGAGAGCGAATTCGGGTCATAGGGTGCGACCATCTTGTAGTCGACGCCATGGATTTCGATCTCGTCGTCGTGACCATCGCGGGTGCTGGGGCCTTTGATGTCGGGAACCTTCAGAAAACCGTCAATCTTCACTGGCATTGTCTCTCTCCACCACTTTCAAAACCAAGATGTTGTTGCTGCAGATCAAGTCTTAACGGAGGGCAGTTCCGACACCAGCCGCAGCGAGGCGTTGATGCCCTCCAACTGGTAATGCGGGCGCAAAGCGAAGGTGGCATTGTAGTAGCCGGGCCGCCCCTCCACGCTGTTCACTGTAACCTCCGCGGCAGCAAGCGGACGCTTGGCGCGCGCCTTGTCGTCTGCGAAGGCGGGATTGGCCAACACGTAGCGGTTGATCCATTCCGTCAGCCATATCTGCATGTCGGAGCGCTCCTTGAACGAGCCGACCTTGTCGCGCGCAATCGCCTTGAGATAGTGCGCAAAGCGTGAAACCGGGAATAGATAGGGCAGATTGGCGCTCAGGCGCTCATTGGCCTGCGCATCGGGGTCGACCAGCCGCCCCGCCCGTGTTTCGTCGTCCTGTAGCGAGTGCGCGCCGATGAAGGCCGCGAGATCGGTATTCTTTCGATGCAGGATCGGCATCAGGCCAAGCTTGGCAAGCTCCGCCTCACGCCGGTCATCAATGGCGACTTCGGTCGGGCATTTCATCGCTACTGACCCATCATCGGTGGGGAAGCTATGCACCGGCAGGTTGAGGACCGTGCCGCCATTCTCGACCCCGCGGATCTGGGTGCCCCAGCCAAACAACTTGTGGCTGCGGTTGATGTTGACGCCCATCGGGAAGGCGGCGTTCATCCACACATATTTGTTGTGGTCGCCGTGCACCTCTTCCTCGAATGTGAAACCCTTTACCGGAACCGTCTCGGTGCCGTAGGGCAGCCGTGCCAGGACGCGGGGCATGGTCAGGCCGATGTAGCGGGCATCCTCACTTTCGCGCAGTGACTGCCACGAGGCATAGGCCGCGTTGGAGACGATCTGCTGCAGGTCTTGCGGGTTCGGCAATTCTTGCCAACTATCCATACGGAACAGGCGCGGCGAGGCAGCCGCGATAAACGGCGTGTGCGCCGAAGCACAGATGCCGGAGATATTGCGCAGCAGACCCACGTCGCGCGGGTGGTTGGAGAATTCATAGGCGCCGATCACACAGCCGATCGGCTCGCCACCAAGCATCGAATACTCGTCTGTGTAGACTTTCTTGAAGATCGGGCTCTGATCCCACATCTGACCTTCATAGTCTTCGAGCGTGTCGGCCAGTTGCTCCTTGGAAATGTTCATCACCCGAATTTTCAGCTTCTGATCCGTCTCGGTGTTATTGATAAGATACCAGAGGCCACGCCAAGTGCCTTCCATCTCGCGCACTTCCGGCGCGTGCAGGATCTCGTTGACCTGTGTCGTCAGCACCTTGTCGATGCCGGCGATCAGCGATTTGATCGACTTGATGGCATTGGACGAAATGGTCGTGGTTTCGGAACGCGACTGCGCCGCGAGCGCGAGATTGCGCACGAGTTGCTGCAGCTTCTCGCTGTCGTCCTTCTTGACCTTGAAATCCTTCTCCAGGAGCCCGCTGAATTCTCCAAGGTCTATGGCTTCGGCCTCGGCGGCGACGTCGGCGGTTTTTTGCTGTTCAGCCATGATCTATTCTCCCGTCTTGTCGTCGTCGGCCAGCGCCTGGCCGGCGATCTTGCCAAGAAGCGGCTCGTTGTTCAGCAGCTGCGCAATGCGCTTTTCGGCATCGACGCGGCCATCCATGAAGCCCAGCAATTCCTCGAGTTGACGACGCATCTTGAGGATCTCGGCCAGTTGCGGAACCTGCTCGGCGATCTTGTCGGGGGCGAAATCGCCCATTCTGGTAAAGGTGAGGTCGAGCGCCAGTTCCTCGTCGCGCTCCTGGCCTTCGGCCTGCGGCAGCGTGTTCTTCACCCGGGCTTTGACCCGAGGCCCGAGCGCCTCCATGAACTTGGGGAAGCGGTTCGCGTCGGTCTCGACAAAGGAGCGGTCCAGCACCGACTTTGACGCTTCCTTGGTTTGCGAAGCGCCGGAAAGGTCGGCCATCACGCCCATGACAAACGGCAGTTCGATCGTTGTCGGGCTGCCATAGGTTTCCACGTCATAGGAGATCTGCACGCGCGGCGCACGATTTCGTTCGATGACCTTGGATTTGCTTTCAGCTGGCATGTGTTGTTACCTTTCATCCTTCTGAGCCGTCTTCTTGACGTCTGGAACGCCGGCGAGAAGCCGGAATTCCTTCAGCCCCGAAGGGGCGAGATCTTCCATCAGTTCAACGAAATCCATATGCACCATTCGGCGCACGCGCCGTGCCAGATGCGGGATCGGGCTGGACGGTTCGGTGCGGTCATAGAAGGCGACCACGAGGTCAAGGCATTTGACGACGTCATCGCGCGACGAGATCCGGTCGGGCAGGTCGCCGCTGCCGGACTCTGCGTTGCCTGCCACGCTTGCCATCGTGTCGGCTCCATAACCGTTGCGAACAGCTGTTGCCGGTTCTGCGGGCGCTTGCACCGGTTTGCCCGCGCCATTCCCCGCGGCGCCGGCTGCCGAATTCCGTTCGAGAGTCGTCAGCAAACGTTGCAGAAACCGCTTTAATTCCGGAACGCTAGCGCCACCGCCTCCAAGGTGGGTGTTGAGGGCGCTGTCGACCGCATCGAGGCCGGCGATCGCGGCGCGGGCGTCGGCGAGGAGCGACATCATTTCTGCCGCGGCCTGTTCGATCTGCGCCGCGCACGCGCTGCGCACCCGGTTGACCAACTGCCCGTGCTCGCTTGCGAGTTTCGCCTTTTCTGCCGTGTTCAGTCCCGAAGCAGCCTCCTGAAGCATGACCCGCTCGTCGAGCGAACCCTTCTCCAGATCCTCACCCAGGACAGACCCGATGGAACGCGGCGCAAAGAAGGTCATTTTCCGCAAATCTTTGAGCAGGCCATTCTGGCTGTTCTGAAGGTCAGTAAGCGCGTTGATGCGGCGCAATGCGGCGTCGCGCGGCGTGGCGCCCGGTCGCAAGGCCGGATGCATGGTCGCCCAATGCTGATCGAAGGTTTGCGCTATGAGGGTCAGGCCGTCGGCTAGACCGGCCAGCCGGTACTCGTTGGCCAGAGCACGCGTGACAATGACGAGAAGGCGCAGATCCCGGCCGAGTGGGCGCAACTCTTCGGCCTTTGTGAGCACGGCGGGCCAGTCGATCGGAACGTCGACTTCCGTGTTTTTGCTGCCCCGGAACTCGACCTTTTTCTGCTGCTCCGTCAGGCGCTCCAGCTCATGGAAGGCTGGATCGTTGCGCAAATCTTCCCCTGACGGATTTTCACCGTCGAGCGGAGTAAGCCAAAGTGCGACATCAATCACACAGACCCCCAGCGACCGGCCCTCAACGGCACCTAACCCAACGTTACCACACTGACGTGCCGTACGCCAATTAAGCCGCCGCTTAAAAATTAACGAAAGCTGACCAACCGCGTGTTCGCAATGTGGAGGGCTTGGCGAGACTGCCCAACACAGTCGGTAAAATGCCCCCATGGATGCACGAATTCGTCTGCCGCCACTGGTTCGAGCTTCCAAAGGCTGACGGCACCGAACCACCGGCGCGCCCGCATCCATCGGGCGCTTTGTCAAGTGGCGGCTTATGTGGCAGGGTATCCATTGGCAGATTGCAGGAGCACGTTCGATGGAACAGCGCCGGTCGTCACAGAGCTTCAAGCGTAAGGAACTGGTCGGCAAGCTCAATCCTGTCGGGGTGCGTGCCTTCAAGGCAGCTGCGGACACCGCCAAGCTGCGCGGCAATCCTTACGTCGAACTCGTCCACTTCATCGAGCAACTGGTGCTTTCCGATCGCTCGGACGTGCAAATGATCATTGCCGATGCGGGAGTGGATGTCAGCCGGCTCACGGCCGATATGACCCGCGCCGTGGACAAGCTGCCCTACGGCGCCACATCGATCGAGGAATTCTCCGACCACATCTTTCATGCCATCCAGGAGGCCTGGAACCTGGCGACGCTTGAGTTCAACGTCGAGGAAGTCCGCAGCGCGCATATTCTGCTCGCTTGCCTGAAGACGCCGGTGCTAGAGGGCCTGCTGTCGAAGATCAGCGGCGCATTCGACAAGATCGACGCGGACGCGGTGATCGCGCGGTTCGCCGATGTCATGGAGGGCTCACTCGAAGCTGGCACCTCGACCCTGACCTCCGCACCACAGGCGCCACGACGCGTAGCCGGCGCCGATGCGGCGTTGGCGAAATATGCGACCGACCTGACCCAGCGTGCCCGCGACGGCCAAATCGATCCTGTCGTTGGCCGCGACCCGGAGATCCGGCAGATCGTTGATATCCTCATGCGACGGCGGCAAAACAACCCGATCCTGACGGGCGAAGCCGGGGTCGGCAAGACTGCGGTCGTCGAGGGCTTCGCGTTGCGCATTGCCCAGGGCGATGTGCCGCCTATGCTAAAGGGCGTCAGCGTGCGCATGCTCGACATCGGATTGATGCAGGCCGGGGCAAGCCTAAAGGGTGAGTTCGAAAAACGGCTGAAGGCTGTGATCGACGAGGTGCAGTCGTCCGAAACGCCGGTTATACTTTTTATCGATGAGGCCCACACCTTGATCGGCGCGGGCGGCGCTGCTGGAACCGGCGACGCGGCCAATCTTCTGAAGCCGGCGCTGGCACGCGGTGAATTGCGCACCATCGCAGCAACGACCTGGGCTGAATACAAGCAGCACATAGAAAAAGACCCCGCGCTGACCCGCCGTTTCCAGGTGGTAAAGATCGACGAGCCCTCAGAGGCTGTGGCCGTTCTCATGTTGCGCGGGGTGGCCGGCGTTCTCGAACAGCACCACCAGGTCCAGATACTGGATGAGGCCATCGAGGCGGCAGTCGGCCTGTCACACCGCTATATCCCGGCGCGGCAATTGCCGGACAAGGCGGTAAGCCTTCTCGACACCGCTAGCGCCAGGGTCGCCATATCGCAGCATGCCACACCGGCCGAGGTCGAGGACATCATGCGGCGTCGCCAAGCGCTGGAGGTCGAGCGCGGTATCATCGATCGCGAGGCGGCGATCGGCATCGACGTTACCGAGCGGCAGGCACGGGTCGAAACCGGACTTGACGAAACTGAGGTCACACTGATCGCTGCGCAACAACGTTGGGATCGAGAAAAAGTCCTGGTTGCCGAGATACTTGAATTGCGTGCCCGGATACGGGGCGATGGTATGCCGCTCGATGCGGCAGAAACGCCGGAGTCCGAAACAGCAGATGCCGACGCCTTTGAGGCTGGGCTGTCTGAGACCGAAATGATCGAAGGCAAGGTATCCAGGACAGAGCTCGAAATGCCGGCTGTTGCCGAGCAACCTCCACATCCGGTCGCCGATCTTGCCCGTCTGCGCGAACTCATGGCCGAACTTGCGGAGGCACAAGGCGAGGCGCCGCTGATCCTGCCATCGGTTGACCGCAATGCCGTGGCTGCGGTGGTCCAAGACTGGACTGGCATCCCCACTGGGCGGATGCTGTCGAGCCAGACCGAAAAAGCCCTGCGGCTGGCCGTCACTCTGTGCGAGCGCGTCGTCGGCCAAGATCATGCCATGGAGATGATTGCCAAGCGTGTACAGACCAGCCGCGCCGGGCTTGGCGCGCCGGAAAAGCCGGTGGGCGTGTTCCTTCTTTGTGGCCCCTCTGGTGTGGGCAAGACCGAAACGGCACTGGCCCTTGCGGAGACGCTTTATGGTGGCGAGCAGAACCTGATTTCGATCAACATGTCGGAGTTCCAGGAGGCGCATACTGTCTCGACCCTGAAGGGTGCGCCGCCCGGCTACGTCGGATATGGTAAGGGCGGTATCCTGACAGAGGCTGTTCGACGCAAGCCCTATTCGGTGATCCTGCTCGACGAGGTCGAGAAGGCGCATCCCGACGTCCACGAGATCTTCTTCCAGGTTTTTGACAAGGGCATGATGGACGACAGCGAAGGGCGGCGCATCGACTTCAAGAACACGTTGATCCTGCTCACCTCGAACGTCGGCTCTGAAGTCATCATGGACCGGACGAGGAACGGCACGGTTCGGGCCGGACTAGACGATCTGGATAAGGCCTTGCGCGCGCCTTTGCTGAAGGTTTTTCCTGCGGCGTTTCTTGGACGGGTGGTGACCATTCCTTACTATCCGCTGTCTGATTCGATGATCGAGACGATCACTCGTCATCAGTTCGCCAAGATCGCCCGCCGGTTGAGTGCAACCAGTGACGCGGAACTGGTGATCAGCGACGGTGTCATCGATCTGGTCAGGGCACGATGCACGGAGATCGAATCCGGCGGGCGGATGATCGATACCATCTTAACCAACACACTTCTGCCGGAATTAAGCCGCGGCGTGCTCAACCGGTCGCTGGAGGGTGAGAAGATGACGAAGGTGACGGTCGGAGCCTCCGAGGGCGGCTTTACATATTCTTTCGAGTAATGATTGGATTATGGTTTGCGCATTGGACCATCTCTCGCCACAGATTGGCATGGCGCTCGCAAAGGAGGTCTTTTTCTTCGACGAGGCGACTAGACCGTCTTGCTTTGTCGCTTTCCATCGTAGTCCCCGGGTGTGCTCATCCTAGCCCCGGGATTATACTGAATGTGAATATGCGGAAACATAGGCCCTTGGTCGTTCACGAGGACTAAATACTTTGCCTTGCCAAGCTCAGAATTAAGTTCCTGCTGTAAGAAGTGCCCCAAAAGGATTGACAATATACCTGTCCCACGATCCGCCAGCTTTCTTGTCCTAATATCGATTGCGTTACCGGAATGATGAAGGGACCAACGAGAGTGATTATACCACTCCTTTCCAGCGGTGAGCTCAAGTTCAAGGTGCCTCGGCGCGTATTGCTTAAAAACACGTCGAATTATCGGAATGGCCTGCTGCATTGGCGGACTTAGCCCGCTTTCGATCGTTCTCTGCCTCATCGCGATCTCCGTGAAAAAGAAAGCGTCATACCTGTACCATAATTTCCACAAGCACGCTTGATCTATGAATGCCCAGGCCCAGAGCGCCCGCATCAGTCCGACCTGAGCGCACGAACCGGCCGCGGGATCGCCGTTACACTGCTCGGTCGGACGCTGGCTGCGGATGCCCATGTAGGCAGCACGGCGTCCGATGCCGACTCGGTCGGTAATGGCTGTCATCGACCGTCCAGATCTCGTCGATATGAGTGGAAACGAACGCCGAGGTCCATGGCCTGGCCGAGACGCGCACAATGTGGTCGGGCAGGTTGTCCTCGCGCCAGCGGGCCAGTGACTGCATTGCAGCCTCGACGTCTTCGGCGCGCCGCAGCCCTTCAAATCCGCCCTTTAAACCTCGGTAAGAGCGCCAATGGTCAACGGCGATACGTACCGCTTGATCTTCGCGACAGTTGAGAAATGCCCTTGAGGCTGCCGGGTTGGCTCCAGCCCTTTTGAGCAAGGCACAACGAGGTGATTCGCACTCGCTTCGAGCCGCGCAATAGCCGCATATGCCTGTGGTCTACAATCTCTGCGGGTGTGGTACAGGACCAACATCGCAGCATAGGATTCATTTCGCGCTGAATGGTCCGGAACGGATCATTCAGGGGAGAGTAATTTCTAAAAAGTCGAGTTTACTCAACCCTGCGGCGTGCAAGAACGTGGGGTCGGCGCGTTAGTTTTCGCTAAATTAGAAACGTGAATGTGTCCAGCCCCCACCCCGTGACACTGGCCGGTTAACATGACTTCTTCTGACCACGATCTGGCTGCCGGTGCAGATCCGGCCGATCTCGACTTGCTATCCGGCGCTTCGGTGACGGAGGGTCAGTCAATAGTAACCCGCCAAGGCCGAGCCTCTTATTTTCTGATGCCTGCCGGCTTACACACCTTCCACACGAACCATCACCTTGTATATGTCGGGCTCGAGCCCGCGCCGGGCGCTAGTGCCAGGCTCGGCGATGGCAAGGCCGAGCGCTATGACGCGCCGGCAGGAGGCATCATCGTCAAGCCGGCGCATCTTGAAGCGCGCCTGCACCTGTCGAAGGCGCGGGAGAGCGCAATCATCGTCTATCCTGACGACAGCCTGAGGGAGCTCGCCAGACAGCAATTCGGCTCGGCGGAAGCGGAGTTGACGCCTCCGCCCTTGGGCACGCGCGACCACAATGCGTTGCGTGTCGCCCAACTGCTCAAGGCGGAATTCATTAAGGAGGAGGGCGCCAATCACTTCCATGTTGAGCAGCTGATCGCAGTCATGGGCGTCCACATGCTTCACGCCTATGCCTCGCGAAGCAGCGGGCCGGAGAAGTTCAAGGGCGGCCTTTCCAGGCAATCAGCGCGTATTCTGCAGGACTTCATGAACATGAATCTCGCAAGCAAGATCTCTGTCGACGAACTGGCTGCTCTTGCCGGGCTTTCTCCCAAGCATTTCAACCAGGCTTTCAGTCGGACTTTTGGGAGGTCGCCGCATCGCTACCTGTTGGATTTGCGTCTGGACCACGCGACACGGCTGCTTTCCGAGGGAGAC
The DNA here is from genome assembly GCF_020164675.1 of Mesorhizobium sp. ESP-6-2. NCBI lineage: Bacteria > Pseudomonadati > Pseudomonadota > Alphaproteobacteria > Hyphomicrobiales > Phyllobacteriaceae > Mesorhizobium > Mesorhizobium sp. ESP-6-2. The sequence goes on along the minus strand of NZ_JAIUGT010000010.1, from coordinate 7,614 downwards.
ATGTCAATTGCCAATGTCGCCTATTTCAGCGGGTTCTCCAGCCAAAGCCATTTGACGGCGGCAATGAGGAAGCATCGCGGCACCACACCGGCCCGTTTTCGCTCGCCGACCTGAAAACGTCTCGACCCGAAATCATACATTAAGGCTATTTAAGTCTTAAAGAATAATAACTTGTGCCATTAGTGTAACACTCAGAAAAATCCTGGCCGATGACACGACATACCTGACTTTTTCATAAAAATATCGAACTTTTCTGAAATACGCGCCGGCTATTCCATGCCTTTCTCCATGTTGTGCCGTGATTCATCGGGAACCGGTACATTATAACTTGCTAATGCTGTGGTATCCGGGGGGCATATGACTGGGGTGGCCGGCAGCGGTACGAACCACGATCACATAGAGGCCGGCGGTGGAACCGGCGACATGAGACTGAAAGCAGATGGCCCGCATCCCGGTCGCGCATCCTCCCAAGCGCGCCCGGGCTATCTGGGAAACCGGTGCAGCCGCACGTGCGATCCGGCCTTTTCACGGCTGCTCCGTGGAGGCCGCGTGACCAAATGGAAGGGTCAGGTAGCGAGCTTCGCACCGAACCTAGTGCAGCTCGTTTTCGCGACGGCAAGAGCTGCACGCACACTGGGCTTTCCTGCATTGCTGCTTTTGGGGCTGGCAGCAAGTCCCGCGGCGGCGGCGGACCTGTACTGGGATGCCAACAACACCGGTGTGGGCGTCGGCGGGGGAGGGACGTGGGACACTACTTCTTCCCTATGGAATACGACCGGCAACGGTGTAGCTGGCCCATTCACGATCTGGAACAACGCGGCGCTGGACGACGCGATCTTTCAGGGGACGGTCGGCACCGTGACGCTCGGTGCGCCGATCACGGTGCACAATCTCACCTTCAACACCGCAACCTATACCATTGCCGGGACCGGCGGTAACACGCTTACCCTCGCCGGCGCGACGCCGACCATCACCGGCACCGCCACGATCAGCGCGGTCATCGCCGGGACTGCGGGCCTCACCAAGGCTGGTGGAGGCACGCTGACGCTGTCCGGCAGCAACACCTTCACCGGCGGCGTCAATGTCAATTCCGGATCGCTGACAGTCACCTCAAATGCGGCGCTTGGCAGTGCTAGCAATGTGGTGAACCTGGCGAACGGGGCTGGCCTTAGTACGGGCACAACGGGTGGCTCGCTTGCAGGTCGGACGGTCAGCCTAGCAGCCGGACAGGGGGGTATAAACGGAGCCGGCGCCGGAAGCGCACACTACACGGGAGCCGGCGGGCTCTCTGTCGGCGCTGTGGGAAGCACCGGCTCGATCACTCTCAGCGACAACACCAACGATTTCGCCGGGGCGGTAAGTTTTGTCATAAACAGTGCGGCGGCGGCTTCCTTTATCTCCGTGGGCAATATCGGAGAAGCCAGCGCCCTCGGAGCCGGAGACACGATCAGTCTTCAGGCCAATTCAGGCGTATCGGCCCTGAACTACGTTGGAAGCGGCAATACCTCGAACCGGAACTGGCAGATTACCACCGGAATAGGCTCGCCTACCGCCCTGATCCAGAACTCGGGTACCGGCACGTTGACGCTGACCGGCAATATTTCCGCAACCGGCGGCGCAGCGGTAGCATTGTCGGCTGCTAACGCTGATTTGCAGGCTCTGGGTGTCATCAGCAGCTCGACGGCCAACACGTTTAGATTCATCGGCAGCAGCACGGGCACGATAACGCTCGGTAATGCCAATAGCTTTACTGGAGCCGCGTCGATCGAAAGCGGCATCGTCAAAGCCGCGACACTGGCCAACGGGGGGGTGAACAGTTCCCTCGGCGCAGGCACGAGCATCGCCTTTACCAACGGCATTCTAAGCTATACGGGCGCGGGCGCGGGCAGCAACCGCGCATTGTCGGTTGGCGGCACGACAAGCGCCATCCGCAACGACGGCTCGGGAGCGTTGACACTCAGCGGAGCTACATCCCTGGCGGGCAACCTGACGCTCGGCGGCAGCTACACAGGCGCGGATAACACGATCTCCGGCATCATCTCAGGTAGCGGCAACCTGGTCAGCAGCGGTAACGCTACATGGGTGCTGACCGGCGCTAATACGCGCACGGGCGCTATCACTGTGAGCGGCGGCACGCTGCGCGCCGGCAGCGCCTCGGCCTTCGGGACGGTGACCGACATCACCGTCAATGGCGGCACTTTGGACCTAAACGGCAACAACCTGGCGCCCGCTTCACTCAATGGCACTGGCGGCACGGTGGCGATGGGCAACGCCAATCTCACCCTCAACCTTGGCTCGGGCGTTAATAACAGCTACGGCGGCATCATCGCCGGGTCCGGCGCCAGCCTGACCAAGTTGGGCGCCGGCACGCTGACCCTCACCGGGGCCAACACCTATACGGGCGCAACGACCGTGGGCGGCGGCACTTTGGCACTCGACTTTTCGCCTGCCGGCGGGCCCACCAGCAACATCATCTCCGCTTCGTCTGCGCTGGTCATGAACGGCGGAACGGTCAAGATAACCGGCGCGGCGGGCGAGAACGACGTTCAGAATTTCGGTGGGCTGACTGTCACAACAGGCAACAACACGGTAAGCGCCACCTCCGGAACCGGCGGCAGTATGACCGTCAACCTTGGCGACATAACCCGCACGGGCGGCCTTGCGAATTTCGTGCTGCCGACGACGGGCGCAATCACAACGACTGGTCTGGATCGCGCGCTGGGCGGCTGGGCTACCGTCAATGGCACGGACTATGCCAAGGTGGTTGGCGGGAATATTGTCGCCTTTACCGCTGCAGACTACGTCAACCAGGACGATGCCAGCCAATGGCAGACCAACCAGGTCCTGAGCGATGCCGATGGTGTAAACACGCCGTTCTTCAACACCGTAGGGTCAAGCATCCAGATCGGCGGCCTGCAATATACCGCAGCAGCCAACTCCACGGTCACAGTCGCCGCCGGCCAGACCCTCGGAGTGGATGGAACGATCATCGTCGCGCCATCTGTAACCGGAGGGAGCCAGACGATAACCGGCGGATCGATCACAGGTACGCTGGGTGGCGGCGTGCTGGGCATCCAGCAAAACGGTGGGGGTGTCTTCACCATCGCCTCCACCATCGTCGATAACACCGGCATGGTAGGTTTCAGCAAAGCCGGCACCGGCAAGGTCGTGCTGAGCGGCAACAATACCTATACCGGCGCAACGACCGTGAGCCAGGGTACTCTCTCTATCAATTCGGTTGCCAATGGCGGGGCCGCCAGCGCAATCGGCGCGGCGTCGGCCAGTTCATCCAACCTGGTGATCCAAGGTGCGACGCTGGAATATTCCGGCGGTACGGTCTCCACGGACCGTGGCCTGACCATCGCGCGCGCCGGCGCGGTCACCTCCAGCACGATCTCCGTCACCAATGCTGCTGCCAACCTGACAGTCTCCGGACAGGTGGTGAGCACAGACGGCGCCAACTTCATTAAGGACGGCCCCGGCACACTGACGCTTGCGGGCAACAACAGCTACACCGGCACCACCACAGTCAACGGCGGCACGCTTGCCGTCACCTCGCTCGCCAACGGAGGCCTCAACAGCTCCATCGGCGCCTCCAGCAACGCCTCCGCGAACCTCGTCCTGCAGAACGCCGGCAAGCTGGATTATCTCGGCGCGACAGCGACAAGCAATCGGGGCTTCACTCTGGCTTCTGCAGGGGCCATCGGGGTAAGTAATGCGTCGACCACGCTGACGCTCAGCGGCGCGGCTACCGGTCCCGGCCGTCTTACCAAAACCGGCGCAGGCACTCTGATGCTCGCTGGCTCCAACAACTACACCGGTGGCAACTCGGTGACCGCCGGCACTCTGCGGGCGGGGTCAACAAGCGCCTTCGGCACAGGTCCGGTGGACGTAGCCAGCGGGGCGACGCTCGACCTCAACAATTTCGCAAACACGATCGGCGGGCTCGGCGGCACGGGCAGCGTCACCATGGGCACGGCGCGCCTTACGATCAGCGGCAATGGTTCCGCGTTCAGCGGCATCATCAGCGGCTCCGTTGCTGGCGGCGTGACGTTGACCGCAGGTGTGCAGACGTTCAGCGGCTGCAATAACAGCTATAGCGGTTCCACCGTGCTGCAAGGTAATAGCACCCTAAACGTCGGCTGCCTCGCCAACGGCGGGCAACCGAGCGACATCGGCACATCCGGCAGCGCCTCGACCAATCTCGTCTTTAACAACGGTGCCCTCAACTATACGGGCGTAACGGTGACGACCGATCGGGGGTTCCAGCTTCTGGGCGGCACTGGTGCCGTGGGCGTCGCCAATGCGGCAACGACGCTGACCTTTGGCGGTCAGGCCATAGGGGGTGGCATTCTCCGCAAGGACGGCCCGGGCACATTGGTGCTCTCAGGCAATAATACCTATACCGGGGGAACAATCGTGACCGCCGGCATCCTGCAGGCCGGTTCGACCAGCGCCTTTGGCACCGGCGGCATGACTGTAAATGCCGGCGCAACGCTGGATCTCAATAACCTGAGTAATACGGTCGGCGGGCTCGCCGGTGCCGGCAACGTGGCGCTCGGGTCTGGCACACTCACCTTGAGCGGCGGCTTCAGCTTCAGTGGCTCGATCACCGGCAGTGGCGGCCTCGTCAAGAGTGGATCCGGCACGCAAACCTTTTCGGGCTGCAGCAGCAGCTATGATGGCAGCACAACAATCAATGGAGGCGTGCTCGCAGTCAGTTGCCTGAACAATGGCGGCGTCGCGAGTTCCGTTGGCGATTCCAGCGCCGCAGCGACCAACCTTGTGCTCAACGGCGGCACGCTGCAATATGTCGGCGTCGGAGGCAGCACGAACCGGCAGTTCACGCTAGGCAGCAGCGGGGGTACGCTCGACGCCTCCGGCAGCGGCGCGATTAATTTCACCAGCACTGCCGCGGCTGTGCTGCCCGGCGCCGGCAACCGCACGCTGACGCTCACTGGCGCCAGCACGGCCGACAACACGCTTTCGGCTCGCATTGACGATCCATCGGGCGCCACAACCGCGCTCACCAAGACCGGCACCGGCACCTGGGTGCTGAAGAACCAGACGAGCACTTATTCTGGAGCCACCACGATCAGTGGCGGCGTGCTTGCTGTCGACAAGCTTGCCGATGGTGGCCAGGCGAGCTCGATCGGTAAGTCGACGAATGACGCCTCTAAGCTTGTAATCGGTACGGGCTCGACGCTGCGCTATACAGGCAGTGGTGATACGACTGACCGTCTGTTCACGCTGCAGACCGGTGTCAGCTTTATCGAGTCCTCCGGCACTGGCGCCATCGTCTTCAGCAATACGGGTTCGGCGGCCTATACCGGCGTCGGCAGCCGCACTCTTGCGCTCGGCGGCACCAACACCGGCCTCAACACGATGGGTGGGACCATCATTGACGGTCCGGGCGGCACGACCACTCTCGCCAAGAATGATTCCGGCACGTGGGTGCTCACCGGCAACAACAGCTTCACCGGCAACACGGTCATCAATGACGGAGACCTGATCATTGGTAATGGTGGTACGTCGGGCAATGCCGGCGCCGGCAATGTCATCGTCGCCAACGCGACCTCGACGCTGTCGTTCAATCGCAGCGACAGCTTCAGCTTCACGGGCACGCTGAGCGGTCTAGGCAACATCGCCCAGATGGGGACCGGCACGACGATTCTCACTTCGGCAACAAACGCGATCGGCGGCAGCACACGCATCGACGCCGGCGCGCTGCAGGTGAATGGCGGCCTGACGAGCACCGGGGGAACCACGATCAACGCCGGCACGCTGCAGAGCAATGGAGGCGGCGCCTCCATAACCACGCCGACGATCACGATGAACGCCGGCTCGCAGCTCAACGTCGGCGGCGGAACGGTCCAGGCAGCCGGTGGCACGCAGACGTTGTTCACCGGCGGCACCGGCGGCGCCACGATAAACATCACGGGCGGCACGCTGCTCGGCAACGGTACGCTGGGCGGAGGCGGCAACATTGTCAATCTCACCGCCGGTTCGCTCAACACCGGCGCAGCCGCATTGAATCTCGGCAGCGGCAACGACACGTTCCTGTTGAGCGGTTTCGCCACGATTGCCGGAGCAGGCGTCGACGGCGGTGGCGGCTCCGACACGCTGCAGGTGAACACCACCTTCAACCGTACGCTCGATGGCGCCCAGATTACCGGCTTCGAGAGTTTGAACAAGCAAGGCTCTGCCACACTGACGTTGACCGGCAATCATAGCTTCGGCAGCGGCACGACGATTTCGGGCGGGACGCTACAGGTAGGCAACGGCGCTACGGCAGGCTCGCTGACCACACCGACGATCGCCAACAACGGCACGCTCGCTTTCAACCTGAACAACAACTATGCCTTCGACGGCGCGATCTCCGGGACCGGCTCGGTCAACAAGCTCGGCACCGGCATCACGACGCTGACCGGCACCAACGCCTACAGCGGCACCACCAACCTCAATGCCGGCACGCTGCTCATCAACGGCAACCAGTCGGCCGCGACCGGACAAACCAATGTCGCGAGCGGCGCGACGCTGGGCGGCAGCGGCATCATCGGCGGCAGCGTCACCGTCGCCGATGGCGGCACGCTCGCCCCTGGCGGCGCCGGCAATGCGCCGGGCACACTGACCATCAATGGCAATCTCGCGCTCGGCAATTCCATTCTAAACGTGAACTTCGGCGAGGCGAATGTGCCGGGCGGCGCGTTCAACGACCTCATCAATGTCGGCGGCAACCTGACGCTGGACGGCACGCTCAATGTCACGCAATCGCCAGGCGGCAGCTTCGGACCGGGCGTCTACCGCGTCATGAACTATAACGGTACGCTGACCAACAATACCCTCGATGTCAGCGACCCCAACTATTTCGTGCAGACCTCGGTGGCCAAGCAGGTCAACCTGGTGAATTCGGCGGGCCTGGCGCTGAGCTTCTGGGACGGCGACGCCGGCCCGCATTCGAACAGCATTGTGGATGGCGGCAGCGGCACGTGGCGTGCTGCCGGCGACACCAACTGGACCGACAAGGACGGCGTGTTCGCGGCTCCTTTCGCCAATGCCAGCTTTGCCGTCTTCCAGGGTGCGGCCGGCACAGTGACGGTCGACAACACCAACGGCCAGGTGCAGGCCGCCGGCATGCAGTTCGCCACCCATGGCTATGTGGTGCAGGGCGGGGATATCGCACTGATCGACGACACCACGCAGGTCGGTCTGCAATCGATCATCCGCGTCGGCGACGGCACGTCGGCGGGTGCCGCCTATGTGGCCACGATCAGCTCCGACCTCTCCGGCACGACCCAGCTGGTGAAGACGGATCTCGGCACGCTGGTGCTGGAGGGCACCAACAGCTACACGGGCGGCACCTTCATCGACGGCGGCACTCTGCAAGTTGGCAGCAATGCCAGCCTGGGCGCCGCAGCCGGCGCACTCACCTTCGACGACGGCATGCTGCACACGACGGCCGATATCACTTCAGCCCGCGCCGTGACGCTCAATGCCGGCGGCGGCACCTTCGAGACCGACAGCGCGACCAGCCTGACGCTCACCGGCACGGTCGGCGGCGCAGGGGCGCTCACCAAGACGGCTGCCGGCACGCTGGTGCTGACCGGCGCCAAC